>NZ_JBFTMR010000013.1:0-88702 GCF_056397065.1 Arthrobacter sp. 05N428_2
AGACCACACCACGGGGTGGCGGATCCGGCAAATTCAACCAATTCAATACAATAAATTGGTATCAACAAACTTGGCACACTATTGAGTTCTCAAACAACAGACACATTCGAATACTTGTCGAAACAATTCACTTGGTAAATTTATTCGCTTCGCTTTTCTTCGCTGCTATGTTCTTAGCTTATTTCATTCATTTCAACTTTGCAAACCCGGTTATTCTTCCGAAATTCACTCTGTAGAACCGAATCCGCCCAGCAAAATGTGAAGCAATTTCGATTTCCAGCGTTTGACGCAGGAAGAATCACTTCATTTTGTTGGGGGTCTGTCGCCACTCAGTGGCGGCGACTCAGAAAACGATACACGCTCCCCCGCGACACCGCAAATCGGCCGAGAAGGAGCGTGCAATGAGCCGCCACAGGCGACCCGCGGGATGGCCCCGCCGGCGGCGCCGGCAGTACGGCGGAATAGCTAAGACGAGCGCCGGCTACGGTCCGGAAACTTCGACCGTCGCCAGGTTCTTCTTGCCGCGGCGCAGCAGCAGGTAGCGCCCGTGCAGAAGCTCCTCCGGTGCGATTACGGCGTCGGGGTCGGAGATTTTGGTGTTGTTCACGTAGGCGCCACCCTCCCCCACGGTGCGCCGGGCGGCCGATTTACTCTCGGAGAGCCCGGTGGCAACGAGCAGATCGATGATGCCGAGGCCGGCACTGTCCACGGTGGCGCTGGGCAGTTCCGCGGTAGCGGCCTGCAGGCTCGACGCGTCCAGGACGGTCAAATCCCCGCCGCCAAACACCGCGGCCGAGGCCGCAATGACCTTCTCGGTGGCCTCCACGCCGTGCACCAGCGAGGTGACCTCGTAAGCGAGTTTCCGCTGGCCTTCACGGGCAAACGGCCGTTCGGCGACCGAGGCTTCGAGGGCTTCGATCTCGGCGCGGCTGAGGAAGGTGAACACCTTGAGCCGGGCTGCGACGTCGGCGTCGGTGGTGTTGAGCCAGAACTGGTAGAACGCGTACGGGCTGCACATGTCGGCGTCCAGCCAGATGGCGTTGCCCTCACTCTTGCCGAACTTGGTGCCGTCCGAGTTGGTGATCAGCGGCGTGCCCAGGGCGTGAACATGCTTGCCTTCAACCTTGCGGATCAGGTCGGTGCCGCTGGTGAGGTTGCCCCACTGGTCGGAACCGCCGGTTTGCAGCACACAGCCGTAGTCGCGGAACAGTTGCAGGTAGTCCATGCCCTGCAGGATCTGGTAGCTGAACTCCGTGTAGCTGATGCCCTCGTCGGAGTTCAGGCGTGTGGCCACGATGTCCTTTTTGATCATCGTGCCGACGCGGAAGTGCTTTCCGATCCCGCGCAGGAAATCGATGGCGCTCAGCGGCGCGGTCCAATCGAGGTTGTTGACCATCCGCGCCGCGTTGTCGCCCTCGAAGCTGAGGAACCGCTGGACCTGTCCCTGCAGCCTGCCGACCCATTCCGCCACCGTCTCCGGCGTGTTGAGGACCCGCTCGGCGGTCTGCCGGGGATCACCGATCAGCCCGGTGGAGCCTCCCACCAGGCCCAAAGGCTTGTGCCCGGCGAGCTGCAGCCGACGCATCAGGAGCAACTGCACGAGGTTGCCCAGGTGCAGGCTCGGGGCGGTGGGGTCGAAGCCGCAGTAGTACGTTGCGGGGTCGCCGGCGAGTAGTCTCTCCAGCTCTGCCTCGTCGGTGGAAACGTGCACGAGGCCGCGCCACTTTAGCTCCTGCCAAATGTTGGCGAAGCTGGGGTCGTTCTGCTGGGACTGAAGATCATTTAGCTGGGACACGGAATCTAAGTTAGCAGGATCGGCGCGGCCGGACGGCCTATTCTTCGATGCCCGCCGGCACGCCGGCGGCCGCGATGAGGCGCAGGCGCTGGGTGGGCCGGGTCATCGCCACGTATAGGTCCCCCACCCTGCCGTGCTCATGGTTCAGCATCGCCGACGGCTCCAGCACCACGACGCCGTCGAACTCCAGCCCCTTGGCCTCGCGGGGGCTGATCACGACGATGTCCTGTTCGTAGCTGCCGGCACCGGTGCCGACGCGGCGGCCGTAGGCGCCCCGCAGCGCGGCGGTGGCCTCCGGCAGCAGCGCGCCGTCGGCGATCACCGCCAGCAGGCCGCCTTCGAGCAGGTCCAGTTCCTCGGGGATGATCGCAAGGAGCCTGTCGACGATCGCGCCGGGCTCGACGCGGTCGATCACCGGCGACCAGCGGCCCTCGCGGACCGCCTTGGGCGCGGAGACGACGAGTCCGGCGGCGTTGGCCATCCGGGCGGCCGCCTCGGCGATCTGTGACGGGGTGCGGTAATTGACGGTGAGCTCTTCGAGCTGCCAGCGGTCCCCGAACATCGGAGCCAGGGCGCTCTGCCAGGATTTCGCGCCGGCCACCGAGCTGGTCTGGGCGATGTCGCCGACGATCGTGAAGGACTTCAGCGGGCAGCGGCGCACCAGCAGCCGCCATTGCATCGGTGAGAGTTCCTGTGCCTCGTCCACCACAATGTGCCCGAAAGCCCAGTTGCGGTCGCTCGTGGCACGTTCCGCCGCGGTCAGCCGGGCCTCGCGCTCCTGGTTTTGGTCCACCAGTTCCTCGGCGGAGATCAGGACATCCACCCCGGCCGTTTCCATGTTGACCAGGGTCTGCTTGGCGTTGGCGAGGTCCCGGGCGCGGTCGTGCTCCTGCTGGGCCAGTCCCCGGCCGGCGGCTGGATCCAGTTCGCCCAGCAGTTCGGCGGCCTCGTCGAGGAGCGGCACGTCGGCTTCGGTCCATGGCGAACCGGCCGGCCGCAGCAGCAGGGCCCGTTCGGCCGGACTCAGGTCCGGGGTGCAGGCCTCCAGGATGGCGGGTTTGCTCAGCAGCTCACCCACCAGCTTTTCCGGCGTCATCGGCATCCAGCACAGGTTCAGGGCCACCCGGACGTCCCTGGCCGAGCGCACGTCCTCGGCGAGGTACGAGCGGTCGGCGTTGTTGCCGATGCTGCCGGCTTCGACCAGCTCGGTCATCTGCTCGGTGAGCTCCCGCAACAGGATCTTGACGAACGAGACCCTCGCCTCGTTGTGCGGCTTGCCGGTGGCACGTGCTTTCTCCCGGGCACGGCGGACCTGGCGCGGTGTCAGCACGAGCTTGCGGCCGTCCACCTCGAGCGTGCGGTTTTCGGCGGGGATCCGCTGCCGGTTGGCGACGGCGTTCGCCACCACCTCGGCCATGTCGAGCCGGCCCTTGAGGGCGGCAACGTCCGAATCGTCTTCGGCGACGGCGTGAATGCCGGGCATCAGGCGCCCCAGGCTGGCCATCACCACGCCGGTCTCGCCCAGGGACGGCAGCACCCGCTCGATGTAGTTCATGAACGACGACGACGGCCCCACCAGCAGGACGCCGGCGGTCTTGAGCCGGTCCCGGTGGGTGTAGAGCAGGTAGGCGGCCCGGTGCAGGGCGACGGCAGTCTTACCGGTGCCGGGACCGCCCTGGACCACGAGGGCGCCGGAGATGGAAGAGCGGATGATCCGGTCCTGCTCGGACTGGATGGTGCCGACGATGTCCGACATCCGGCCGGTGCGCTTAGAATTCAGGGCAGCGAGGAGTGCGCCTTCGCCCTGCAACGATTCGTTGTCGGCCAGCAGGTCGGCGTCGAGCACATCGTCTTCGATCGCCTTGACCTCACGGCCCTGCAGGATCAGGTGGCGGCGGCGGCGCACGCCCTGCCGGTCGAAGGCCGTGGCCTGGTAGAAGTGGCCGGCTTCGGGCGCCCGCCAGTCCACCATCAGGCGTTGCAGGTCCTCGGTGGTGAGGCCGATGCGGCCGATGTACTGGGCATCCCCGGAGTCCAGGTCCAGGCGACCGAACACAAGGCGGTCGTCGACGGCGTCGAGCTGCGCGAGCCGGTCCTCGTAGAGCGCCGCGAAGGCGTCCCGCTCGGAGACGTTTTGCATCGTGCCCACGGCGCCGGCACGGCGGACTTGGGCAAGCTGGGCGCGCTTTTCCGCCCGCAACTCGTCCAGCCGGGCATAAAGTCCGGCTACGTAGTCGCGTTCATGGGCCAAATCAGCGTCGTGCATCGAACGTTCCCCTATCGAAAAAGACAGACCCACCATTCTACAACCTTTTCAGCCGGTCCGCCCGAAACTTGTCAGATTTCTACCAATTTCGGCGGGCCGCGCCTTTTTTCAGGCATTCTACCGAGGCGGCCGCAGGCCTCCAGCCAACGGTCCGGCCACGGTCAAAGCCCACGGTCGGCTACAGGTTCAGCAGCGAGTGGATCCGGTGTCCGTCCAGGGCGGTCCTACCGTTCAGTTCGCCGATTTCCATGACGACGCCGACGCCGGTTACCTCGGCACCGCACCGTTCGAACAGCCGGGCGGCTGCGCCGAGGGTGCCGCCGGTGGCCAGGACGTCGTCGAGGATGAGCACACGGGTGCCCGGTGCCAGGTCTGAGCGGTGCAGCTCCAGCGTGGCGGTGCCGTACTCGAGCGAGTAGTCCTCCGAGATCACCTCGCGGGGCAGCTTGCCGGCCTTGCGCACGGTGACGACGCCGGTGTCCGTCGCATAGGCCGCGGCGGCGGCAAGCAGGAAGCCGCGTGCTTCCACGCCGGCGACGGCGTCGAAGCTGCCCAGGAACGGACCCACCAGCGCGTCGACTACAGCTTTGAAAGCGGCACCGTCGGCGAACACCGGGGTCAGGTCCTTGAAGACGATCCCCGGCTTGGGGTAGTCCAGGACGGTCGCGCAGAGGCTGGTGATCAGCTCGTCCACCGGGGTTGCATTGCTCGTCTGGGTAAGGTGCTGCTCGCTTTGTTTCACCCGTCAATCTTACTGGCTGGTAGAAAACCGCCGCCCGGGTCGCAGCAGCCTGCCTACCGGCCGGCAGCCCGCCCTGCTTCCTCGTCCGCCGCTTCCGGGGCCCGCAGGAGGCCGTTGGCGAAGCCGTATCTGACCAGGTCCAACGCCTTTTCGAGTGCACGCTCCGCGTCAAACCGCCTGGCCGCGGCCGCACCCAGGCGGGCATAGTCGGTTGCCCAGCCGGAGCGGTGGAACCGGTCAGCGTCGCCGTGCAGGAGCCGCCCGTAGAGGACGTCCTCGAAGCGGTCGGAACCGTCGTCCGGCGCCGGTCCCACAGGCTGACGGCCCTGGACCATCTCCTCGGTGAACAGCTCAACCACTTGTTGCGTCCCGTCAGCTATGCGGGGGTCGGCCGAGTAGTTACAGAGCCGGAGCGCCCTCACCACCAGCTTGAGCGAAACGTGTTCATCTCGAACGATGAATTTGCGCAGCATCGCGGCCCGGAAAAGCTCGATCCAATGCCTGCGCTCCCCCTCGATGGAGTGCACTGCCTGCTCCGCGTCGGCTTGGAACAGCGCGACCATCCGGAAGTACTCGGCGGCCAGCTGCGCAAAAATCTCAAGCCTCTCGAGTTCGTTGCCCGGTTTACCGCGTTTGCCTTCGCCCATGAGAAGCCATCTTTCCTCCACTGCCGCTGCCAGACCCAGGATTGCCGGCTACGCCGTCCGCACCTTCGCCGCCTTGTATCGGGAGACTGTCGGGTCGCCGGTGATCCAGAAGCGCCACGGGTACTGGTCCGTACCACCGGCGCCGGAGACGCCCACCCTAGGCCCGGAACTGATTTCCGATGCCGGTTCGTCCGGGAGCTCAAGCCTGAACGGCTGGCCCAACACGTCGCGGCCGCTGTCCGCCGTCGTCAGGCCCAGGGCGGTAGCGAAACGGGCGGGGCCGCTGGCCAGGTCCTTGGGGGCTTTCGACGTCGGCCGCCGCGCGAGCGCCAGCACCTCTCCGGCCACCACTTTGCCGGCGCGCAGCAGGACGGCGGAGGCGACCCCCTCGGGGCCGCAGACGATGTTGGCGCAGTGGTGCATGCCGTAGGTGAAGTACACGTACAGGTGCCCCGCTGGCCCGAACATCGGGGCGTTTCGCCGGGTCTGGCCGCGGAAAGTGTGCGAGCCGGGATCCGGGTGCAGCGAGTCTCCCGGCCCCAGGTAAGCTTCCACCTCGGTGATCCGGACCGCGACCGTCCCGCCGTGGCTTTCGTGCGTGAGCACGGCGCCGAGCAGCAGCGGGGCCACGGTGCGGGCGTCGGCGGCGAGCAAGCCGCGCACGGCATCGGGCGTGCGGCGTGAATCCATCCTCCGACTTTAACAAATCCCGCAACGGCCCCCGCGTCCCACCCCTCCACGGCGGTGTCCGATTTCCGCTAGCGGCCGGCCGCCGGAAGCTGGCAGGATGGAGCCATGGACTTTTGGCAGCGCTACCGGGCAATCGATGCCCGGGATACCCGTTTCGACGGGCAGTTCTACACCGCTGTCCGCACCACCGGCATCTATTGCCGGCCCTCCTGCCCGGCCCGGACCCCCAAAGCCGGCAACGTCACCTTCTATGAAACATCCGCCGCCGCGCACGACGCGGGCTACCGGGCATGCAAACGCTGCCTGCCCGAAGCCGTGCCGGGCACCCCGGCATGGAATGTCCGCTCGGACATCGCGGGCCGGGCCATGCGGCTGATCAACGACGGCGTCATCAACCGCGACGGCGTGGAAGGGCTCGCGGCCCGGCTGGGCTACTCCTCCCGCCAGCTCAACCGCATCCTCAGCCACGAACTCGGCGCCGGTCCGCTCTCGCTGGCGCGGGCCAGCCGCGCCCAGACCGCGCGGACACTGCTGGTGTCCACCTCCATGAAGGCCGCCGACGTCGCGTTCGCTGCGGGTTTCAGCAGCGTCCGACAGTTCAACGAGACCATCGCCGAAGTCTTTGCCATGACCCCCTCCGCGCTGCGGGCCACGGCCCGGCACCAGCACGCACCGCCCCGGACCGCCGTGTCCGCCACGGCCCTGACGCTGAACCTGCCCTACCGGGAGCCGTTTGACCCGGGCGTGTTTGATTTCCTGGCGGTCCGCGCTATCCCGGGGATCGAGGAGGGAACCTCCGCCTCCTACGCCCGGACCCTGCGGCTGGCCCACGGAGACGCCCGCTTCCGGGTGGACTACGACGCCGGGACGCCGGGGCGGGAAATGACGCTGACGATCGGAGCCGTTGACCTGCGGGACCTGGCGTCGCTGCTCAGCCGGGTGCGCCGCCTGCTGGACCTTGACGCCGATCCGGTCGCCATCGATGCTTCACTCGGGGACGATCCCCGGCTGGCGGCCAGCGTTGCCGCCGCACCGGGGATGCGGATGCCTGGCGCGGTGGACCCGCAAGAGTTGCTGATCCGTGCCATGGTCGGCCAGCAGATCACCGTGGCGGCGGCGCGGACGGCCCTGGTTCAGCTGTCCGAGTCCGGGAGTGACAGCCTGGTACCGGCGAACGGTTTGCAGCGGATCTTCCCGACGGCGGCCGAGATCGCGGATGCCGGGTACCGGTTGCTCCGCGGGCCGCAGCGCCGGATCGACTCCATCCGCGGTGCGGCCGCGGCGATGGCCGCCGGCGGCCTGGATTTCGGCTACGGCGATGACCTGGCCGGGTTGCAGGCCAAACTCCTGCCGCTACCCGGCGTCGGTCCCTGGACCGTGGGATACCTCGCGATGCGCGTGATCGGCGCCCCGGATGTGTTCCTGGCCAACGACGCCGCGGTCCGCAACGGCATCCGTGCACTGGCGCAGCCTCCGGTTGCTGCGGCAGAACCCGCGGACGCCGGCGTGCCCGGCTTGCTCTCTCCCGATTTTCGGGAGGTCAGCCCTTGGCGCTCCTACGCCACCATGCACCTCTGGCGCGCGGCCGCACAGGCAGCGGCCCGCACCAGGAAGAGACTCCCGAAGAAAGTGACGCCATGAAAGCGCAACTCCTGACCATGTCCACCCCGGATGGCCCGTTTACCATCATTGCCCGGGACGGCGCCGTGCTGGCCTCCGGCTGGACGGCCGTGCCCGGCGAGCTCACCGGACAGATCCACCCGGAGCTGCTGCCCGGCGGGTACGAACCGGTCGCGGACCTCGGCGGCATCTCCGCCGCCGTCGAGAAGTTCTATGCGGGCGACCCTGGCGCCGCCGTGGAGGTGCCGGTCCTGCAGAAATCCGGCCCCTTCCGCAGCCATGCCTGGGACATGCTCCGCACCGTGGCACCAGGGCATCCGGTGACCTACACCGAATACGCGGAACTTTCCGGCAACGCCAAGGCCGTCCGGGCGGCGGCCAGCGCCTGCGCCTTCAACGCGGCCGCGCTGTTCGTGCCGTGCCACCGTGTGATCCGCACCGACGGGAGCCTGGGCGGCTTCCGTTGGGGACTAACCATCAAGGAAAGCCTGCTGGACCGCGAACGCCAGCTCGCTCTGGCCGTGCAGGCCTAGTTCGTCCCGGGCCTGGTTTTTCGCGGGCCTAATTGGAAACGGGTACGCCCGCTGGCCACGGCAGCAGTGCGGGCAGTTCGACGCCGTCGGCCGCGGCTGTTGCACGCAGGCTCCCCAGGGTGGGGGTGCGCCCGGCCAGCCAGGCCGCGATGTCGGTCAGCATGCCGTTGATCACGGTCGAGCGACCGCCCGCGGCACCGATCGCGACGGGCGGCAGGCCGAGGGGCTGGAGCACGAACCGCGCCCCCTCGGGCACCCGCGCGGAGAGGAAATCGAAGAGGTGCTCGCAGAACGGCCGGCTCCAGGTTTCCGGGCCGCGGCCGGTGCCCAGGTCCGTGGCGTGGATGGTCAGTTCGCGCCACAGCGCCAGGCCGCCGTCGAACACGACGCCGCCGCGGTAGCTGATCGGCTTCTGCCAGCCTGCCGCGTCCAGCGCGCCGAAGGCCTTGAGCGCACGGTCCAAGGCGGCGGCCACGGCCGCGCGATGCTGCTCAACGCTGTGGCCGGCCGCTAGTTCGATGGCGCGGTTGCGCCCCTCGAAGCCGCCATCGTAGAGCTCGACGGTCTCGCCGCGGACGGCATACTCGAGCTGGCGGGCCATCGCGTTGCCGATTCCGGCCAGGTGGGCCAGGACGTGGCCGCGGGTCCAGCCGGGAAGTTCCGACGCGGCAGCGACGTCCTGCTCGGTCAGTGTCGCGGTGATCCCGCTCACGACGTCGGCGGCTCGTCGGAGCTCGGCCAGCAAGTTCTCAGGGGTGATTGAGGTCATGCCGCCCATCCTAACGGAGCGGCCCGAGGGCCCGGATCAACCGGGCTGGGCGGTTCGGTTCGGGCCGTAGCGGTGCCGGATGTGCCGCCGGTCGTGCCGGGCCTGCCAGAATTCGAGCTCCCGGGGTCGAATGGCGTAGAGCTGCCAGCCGGGGTTCGGGCTCCCGTCGGCGTCCGGCCGGGCATCCCAGTCGGCGGCGGAGGCCTCCGCGGAGAGTTCCACGACGTCGCCGGCCACGCGGACCTGGCGTCCCAGCTGCGGCCAGAAGAAATTCAGCGCCGCGTGCGGGTTGGAGCTGAGTTCCCGGCCCTTGCGCGAGCCCCGGGACGTGGCGAAGTGCCAGCCGTCGTCGTCGATGTCCTTGAGGATCAGCATCCGCGAGGAGGGCCGTCCGAGGTTGTCCGCCGTGGCCAGGCTGCAGGCGTTCGGCTGCAGCACCCCGGCGTCCAGGGCTTCGGCGAGCCACTGCCGGAACAATTCGGCCGGGTCTGCTGGAGCTGCGGCCGGGTCGAAATCCGGCAGGTGCTCGGGGAAGTCGGGCAGGGCCCGCAGCATCCGGCGGAAGGATTCGCCCATGCCGCCATGCTAGCGGGAGTATTCCGCGGCAAAGGCCGAACGCTCCCTCACCTTTGGCAGGAAATCCGCCGACGCTCCCGCAGACAGTGCGGGAGCGTCGGCAGAAATGCGGCAGGACGTGAGGGAGCGTCTGGTGCTAGCCGGCGTACCCGCGGACGCCGTCGAGCTCCGCCTCGAGTGCCAGCAGCTGGCGCTCGACGGCGGCCGGCGCGGTCCCGCCCTGCGAGTTCCGGCTGTTCAGCGAGCCCTCGGTGGACAGGACCGAGCGGACCTCCGGCGTCAAGTGCTCCGAGATGGCCGCGTACTCCTCATCCGTCAGGTCCCAGAGTTCGACGTCGCGGCTTTCGGCCTGCTTCACCGCAGCACCGGAGAGCTCATGCGCTTCGCGGAACGGAACGCCCTGCCGGACCAGCCATTCGGCGATGTCCGTGGCCAGCGCGAAGCCCTGCGGCGCCAGCGATTCCATCCGTTCGGTGTTGAACTTCAGGGTCGCAATCATGCCGGAAACGGCCGGAAGCAGCACTTCCAGCGTGTCGGCGGCGTCGAAGACCGGTTCCTTGTCCTCCTGCAGGTCCCGGTTGTACGCGAGCGGCAGGCCCTTGAGGGTGGCAAGCAGCCCGGTCAGGTCGCCGATCAGCCGGCCGGCCTTGCCGCGGGCCAGCTCGGCCACGTCCGGGTTCTTCTTCTGCGGCATGATCGAGGAGCCGGTGGAGTAGGAGTCGTGCAGGGTCACGAAGGAGAACTCCTTGGTGGCCCACAAGATGACCTCCTCCGACACCCGGGACAGGTCCACGCCGATCATGGCCGACACCCAGGCGAACTCGGCAAAGACGTCGCGGGAGGCGGTGCCGTCGATGGAGTTGTGCGTCRCGGAGTTGAAGCCGAGATCCGCCGCGACGGCCTCCGGGTCCAGGCCCAGCGACGATCCGGCGAGGGCGCCGGAACCGTAAGGCGAGACCCCCGCGCGCTTGTCCCAGTCCTGGAACCGCTGCACATCGCGCAGCAGCGCCCAGGCGTGGGCCAGCAGGTGGTGGCTGAGCAGCACCGGCTGGGCGTGCTGGAGGTGCGTGCGCCCCGGCATGGCCACCCCCTGGTGCGCCTTGGCCTGGCCGACCAGCGCGTCGATCGTGGCGAGGACGCCGCGGGCGATGATCCGGGCGTGGTCGCGGAGGAACATCCGGCCGAGGGTGGCCACCTGGTCGTTGCGGGACCGGCCGGCGCGGAGCTTGCCGCCCAGCTGGGTGCCGGCGCGCTCGATCAGGCCGCGCTCCAGCGAACCGTGCACGTCCTCGTCCGACTCCGCAGGGAGGTAGGCGCCGGAGGCGACGTCCTCGTCCAACTGCGTCAACGCGGCAAGCATGCCGGTCAGTTCGGCGTCGTCCAGCAGCCCGGCCTTGTGCAGCACGCGGGCGTGCGCCTGGGACCCGGCAATGTCGTAGCGGGCCAGCCGCCAGTCAAAATGCGTGGACTTGCTCAGCGCCGCGAGGGCGTCCGCGGGGCCGCCGGCGAACCGGCCGCCCCAGAGCGCGCCGGTGTTGGTGGCTTCAGCCTTTTGATCAGCCACGCGGGCTACTTTCCTGCGACGCGGATGTCGCGGCCGGAGGCAACCTTGGCGGACATGCCCCACAGCTCGATGAAGCCGCGCGCCATCGACTGGTCGAACGTGTCGCCGGTGTCGTACGTGGCGAGGTCGAAATCGTAGAGCGAGGTCTCGGAGCGGCGCCCGTTGACGATCGCCTGGCCGCCGTGCAGGACCATGCGGATGTCGCCGGAGACGTAGCGCTGGGTGTCTTCGATGAAGGCGTCCAGGGAGCGCTTGAGCGGGGAGAACCACTGGCCGTCGTAGACCAGCTCGGCCCAGCGCTGGCCCACGGTCGCCTTGAAGCGGGCCTGCTCGCGCTCGATCGTGATGTCCTCGAGGTGCTTGTGCGCGGTGATCAGCGCCATCGCGCCGGGGGCCTCGTAGATTTCGCGGGACTTGATGCCGACCAGGCGGTCCTCGACGACGTCGATCCGGCCCACGCCCTGGGCGCCGGCGCGGCGGTTCAGTTCCTTGATGGCCTGCAGCGGGGTGACCTTGACGCCGTCGATCGCGACCGGCACACCCGCTTCGAAGGAGATGGTGACCTCATCCGGGGCCGGCGGGAATTCCGGCGTGGCGGTGTAGTCGTAGATGTCCTTGGTGGGCGCGTTCCAGATGTCCTCGAGGTAGCCGGTTTCGACGGCGCGGCCCCAGACGTTCTGGTCGATCGAGTACGGGTTCTTTTTGGTGGTCTCGATCGGCAGTCCCTTTTCCTCGGCGAAGGCGATGGCCTTGTCGCGGGTCAGGGCGAGGTCACGGACCGGTGCGATGCACTTCAGGTCCGGACCGAGAGTCTGGATGCCGACCTCGAAGCGGACCTGGTCGTTGCCCTTGCCGGTGCAGCCGTGGGCGACGGTGGTGGCGCCGAATTCACGGGCGGCCTTGACCAGGTGCTTGACGATCACCGGGCGGGAGATCGCGGAAACCAGCGGGTAGTGGCCCTGGTAGAGGGCGTTCGCCTTCAGCGTGGGCACGCAGTACTCGTTGGCGAACTCGTCGGACGCGTCGGCCACATAGGCCTCGACGGCGCCGCAGCCGAGGGCGCGCTGCCGGATGGTCTCCAGCGACTCACCGCCCTGTCCGACGTCGACTGCCACGGCGATGACCTCGGCGCCGGTCGCTTCACCGATCCAGCCGATGGCTACGGAAGTATCCAGGCCACCGGAGTAGGCCAGCACAATACGCTCAGTCACTTCAAATGCTCCTTAGTTGTTGGGTTCTTGGGGTCTCTGGTGCAAGTTCTCTGCTGAAAGTTCACTGCTGAAAGTTCACTGCTGAAAGTTCACTGGCCGGCTTCCTCGGCCAGTTGCAGGAAGCGGGCGGCGACGGCGGCGCCGCCGGCCGGGTCGCGGGTGACCAGCAGCACGGTGTCGTCCCCGGCGATGGTGCCCAGGATCGAGGGCATCACCGAGTGGTCGATCGCGAGGGCCAGGAAGTTCGCTGCGCCCGGCGGAGTGCGCAGCACCACGAGGTTCGCGGACGCCTCGGCCGTGACCAGCAGTTCCCCGCAGAGCCGTGCCAGCCGGGCATCGAGGATCTCCTGGGTCACGCCGCTCTTGGCCCCCCGTTCGCCGCCCTCCCCCGGCACGGCGTACACGAGTACCCCGTCCTTGCCGCGGACCCGGACGGCGCCGAGCTCGACGAGGTCGCGGGAGAGCGTGGCCTGGGTGACCTGCACGCCGTCGTCCGCGAGCAGGGCGGCCAGTTCGGCCTGCGAACGGACGGACTCGCCGGTCAGGATCGCGGTGATCCGCGCCTGCCGTGCCGTCTTGGTGGCCGGGCTGGCCCCCTGGGCGGCGGGCTGGACGGACACTATCCGAGTCCTTCAACCACGGCCAGGCCAGAACGGTGCATCAGCCACGCCATCAGGGCTTTCTGGGCGTGCAGCCGGTTCTCGGCCTCGTCCCAGACCACTGACTGCGGTCCGTCGATCACGCCGGCGGAAATTTCGTAGCCACGGTACGCCGGGAGGCAGTGCAGCACGACGGCGTCCGGGGCGGCGAGTTTCATGGCGTCCTCGTCCACGGAATAGTTGCGGAACAGGTTCATCCGCGCCGCCTTTTCGTCTTCCTGGCCCATCGAGACCCAGGTGTCGGTGGCGACGACGTCGGCGCCGAGGAGGGCCTCGGCAGCGTCGACGGTGACCAGCACCGAACCGCCGGTCTGGGCGGCGCGCTCCTCCGCCGCGGCGACGATCTCCGGGGACGGCAGGTAGCCGTCGGGGCCGGCGATGCGTACGTTCATGCCTGCCGTCACCCCGGCCAGCAGGTAGGAGTTGGCCATGTTGTTGGCAGCGTCGCCGAGGTAGCTCATGGTGAGGCCCGCGAGGGCGCCCTTGTGCTCCTTGATGGTCAGCAGGTCGGCCAGGAGCTGGCAGGGGTGGTAGTCATCGCACAGGGCATTGATCACCGGCACGCCCGAGTTTTCGGCCATCGCGACCAGGCCGGCGTGGGCACCGGTCCGCCACACGATGGTGGACACCATGCGTTCGAGCACCTTGGCGGTGTCCTCGATGGACTCCTTGTGGCCGATCTGGGCCTCGCCAGGGTTAATGATGAGCGCGTTGCCGCCCATGTCAGCGATGCCGGTGGCGAAGGAAACCCGGGTGCGGGTGGAGGTCTTGTCGAAGATGACGGCAACGGTCTTGCGGCCGCTGCCCGCGGCGGCAAAGGGCTGGACGCTGTACGGGGCGGCCTTCATCCGGCCCGCGAGCTCCAGCACCTCGGCCTGCTCGGCCGGGGTGAGGTCCGTGTCCTTGAGGAAGTGGCGGGTTGTCACAGGTGCGGTCACTGGGCGTCCTTTGCGGTCTGGAGGAGTGCCGGCAGCGCGGCGAGGAAGCGGTCGGCCTGGTCCGTGGTCAGGATCAGTGGCGGCGCGAGCCGGATGGTGTGCGGGCCGGGGCTGTTGACGATGAACCCGGCATCGAGTCCCGCGGCCACGACGGCTGGGGCGACGTCGGCGTCGAGGTCAAAGCCGATCAGCAGGCCTTCGCCGCGGACCTCGGTGACGCCGTCGATCCCGGCGAGGCCGGAGCGCAGATGCTCCCCCACCTCCCGGACGTGGGCAAGCACGTGCTGGTTTTCCAGCACGTGCAGGGTAGCCAGGGCGGCCGCGGTGGCCACCGGGTTGCCGCCGAACGTCGTGCCGTGCTGGCCGGCGGAGAGCAGCGCGGACACCTCCGGACCGTAGGTGATGAGGGCGCCGATCGGGAAGCCGCCACCCAGGCCCTTGGCCAGGGTGACGGCGTCGGGGACGATCCCGGCGTCTTCGCTGGCCAGCCACTTGCCGGTCCGGCCGATGCCGGTCTGGACCTCGTCCAGGATCAGCAGGGCACCGGCGGCGCTGGTGGCTTCGCGGGCCGCCCGCAGGTAGCCGGCGGGCAGCGGCCGGACGCCCGCCTCGCCCTGGATCGGTTCGAGGAAGACGGCGGCGGTGGTGTCGTCAATCGCGGCGCGGAGCGCCTCGATGTCGCCGAAGGGGACGTGCACGACGCCGCCGGGCAACGGCGCGAACGGCGCCCGGTAGGCCTCTTTGGAGGTCAGCGCCAGGGCACCCATGGTGCGGCCGTGGAAGGCGCCGTCGAGGGCGATGATCTTGGTGCGCGGCTTCGCTGTGTTGTTGGGGCTGGAACCACCGTTGCGCCGGGCCAGTTTGAAGGCGGCCTCGACGGCTTCGGTACCGGAGTTGGCGAAGAACACCCTGGACCCGGCCGGGGCGAGGCCAAGGTCCAGCAGTTTCTCGGCCAGGGCGACCTGGGTGGGGCTGGTGAAGAAGTTGGAGACGTGGCCCAGGGTGGCCAGCTGGCTGGAGATCACCGACGTGACGAAGGGGTGGGCATGGCCCAGCGCGTTCACCGCGATCCCGCCGAGCAGGTCCAGGTACTCCTTGCCGTCGGCGTCCCAGACGAGGCAGCCGGCGCCGCGAACCAGCACGCGCTGCGGGGTGCCGAAGACGCCGAGCAGCGAGGCGGAGTAGCGGGACAGCCACTGCGCGCCGGTGGCGTGGCCGTGCGGCTCCACGATTTCGGTCAGTTCGGGTGACGCTTCAATCTGGCTCATTTGTTTTCCTCATCCGGGACCACCTGAGTGCCGATGCCTGCGGTGGTGAAAGTTTCCAGCAGCATCGAGTGCGGCAGCCGGCCGTCCACAATGTGCGCGCGTTCCACGCCGCCGTCGACGGCTTTGAGGCACGCTTCCATCTTGGGGATCATGCCCGATTCCAGGCCCGGCAGCAGTTCGCGCAGCTCCGAGGCGGTGAGCGAGGAGATCAGCGAGGAGCGGTCCGGCCAGTTGGCGTAGAGGCCTTCGACGTCGGTCAGGATCACGAGTTTGGAGGCGCCGAGGGCTTCGGCGAGGGCCGCGGCGGCCGTGTCCGCGTTGACGTTGAGCACCTGGCCGGTGGTTTGCGCCTGTTTAGCCCCGGGATCGCCGCTGCCGTCGTCCTCGATTTCGGGGGCGACGGTCGAAATCACGGGGATCCGGCCGGCCGCGACGATGTCCAGGATGCCGTCCGGGTTCACCCCGACGACTTCGCCGACCAGGCCCAGGTCCACTTGTTCGCCGTCTACGACGGTGCCGGTGCGCACAGCGCGCAGCAGGCCGCCGTCTTCGCCGGACATTCCGACGGCGTAGGGGCCGTGCGAGTTGATCAGACCGACCAGTTCGCGGCCCACTTGGCCGGTCAGGACCATCCGGACCACGTCCATGGCCTCCGGGGTGGTGACGCGCAGGCCGCCCTTGAACTCGGATTCGATGCCGAGCCGGCCGAGCATGGCGTTGATCTGCGGGCCGCCGCCGTGAACCACCACGGGGTGGATGCCGACGTGGTGCAGGAAGACGACATCTTCGGCGAAGGCGCGGCGGAGCTCGTCGTTGACCATGGCGTTGCCGCCGTACTTGATCACCATGGTGGTTCCGGCGAAGCGTTGGATCCAGGGCAGCGCCTCGATCAGCGTGCCGGCCTTGTCCTGGGCGTCGGACATGGAGGTGGTCTCGCGGGTCTGCGTGTTCATGGGCGTTCGTCCTTCCCTTCGTCCCTACTGTTCGTCCCTCTGGTCGTCCCTTGCGGGGGATCAGCTGGAGTAGGCGCTGTTTTCCTGGACGTAGTCGTGGGTGAGGTCGTTGGTCCAGATCGTGGCCTCGGCCGCGCCGGCCTGCAGGTCGATCTCGACGCGGACGTCGCGCGGCTCGAGGTCCACCAGGCTGCGGTCCTCGCCGATGCTGCCGTTGCGGCAGATCTGCACGCCGTTCATCGAGACGTTCAGCTGGTCCGGGTCGAAGGCCGCGTCGGTGGTGCCGACGGCGGACAGCACGCGGCCCCAGTTCGGGTCCTTGCCAAAAATGGCCGCCTTGAAGAGGTTTGAGCGTGCCACGGCGCGGCTGACCAGTTCGGCGTCCTTTTCGCTCGCGGCGTTGAAGGTGCGGATGGCGATGTCGTGGCTGGCGCCCTCGGCGTCGCCAATCAGTTTGCGGGCGAGCTCAGCGCAGACCTGGGTCAGGCCCTTGCCAAACTCGACTGCTGACGGCACAGAACCTGAGGCGCCGGAGGCGAGCAGGACCACGGTGTCGTTGGTGGACATGCAGCCGTCCGAGTCCGCCCGGTCGAAGGTGACGCGGGTGGCGTCCCGGAGCACGACGTCGAGCAGTTCGGGCTGTACCTCCGCGTCGGTGGTCAGGACCACCAGCATGGTGGCCAGGCCCGGGGCGAGCATCCCGGCGCCCTTGGCCATGCCGCCGATGGTGAATCCGGCGCCTTGGGCGTCGGTGCCGGTGAAGACCGCCTGCTTGGAGACCGTGTCCGTGGTCATGATCGCGGTGGCCGCCGCCGGCCCGCCGTCGTCCGCCAGGGCAGCCGTGACGGATCCGATCCCGGCGAGGATCTTGTCCATCGGCAGCTGTTCGCCGATCAGGCCAGTGGAGCAGACGACGACGTCCGTCGCCGAGACGCCGAGCGCCTCGGCCGTCTTTTCCGCCGTGGTGTGGGTGTTCTGGAAGCCCTGCGGCCCGGTGCAGGCGTTGGCGCCCCCGGAGTTCAGGACGACGGCGTCGACCCGGCCGTCCTTGATGACTTCGCGGGACCAGCGCACCGGCGCCGCGGCCACCCGGTTGGATGTGAACACGGCGGCAGCCGCTTTGGCGGGCCCGTCGTTGACTACGAGGGCAAGGTCCGGGTTGCCGGAGGCCTTGAGGCCGGCCTTGACCCCGGCGGCGCGGAATCCTTTGGGGGCGGTGATGCTCACGGTGCGACTCCCTGGAGTTCGAGGCCGGCATTTTCCGCCAGGCCGAGGGCAATGTTCATGGACTGCACGGCGCCGCCGGCGGTCCCCTTGGTGAGGTTGTCGATGGCGCACGTGACGACGACGCGGCCGGTGTGCGCATCGAGGGCCAACTGCATCACGGCATGGTTGGAGCCCTGCACGGATTTGGTGGCGGGCCACTGGCCTTCCGGCAGCAGGTGGACGAAGGGTTCTTCGTCGTATGCCTCGGACCAAGCGGCGCGCAGTTCCTCAGCCGTGACACCGGCGCGCACCTTGGCAGTGGCCGTGGTGAGGATGCCGCGGCTCATCGGCGCGAGGGTGGGCGTGAAGGACACGGTGACCGGAGCCCCGAGCGCCTTCGACAACCCCTGTTCGATCTCCGGGGTGTGCCGGTGTCCGCCGCCCACGCCGTAGGGACTCATCGACCCCATCACCTCGGAGCCGATCAGGTTCACCTTCGCGGCCTTGCCCGCCCCGGAGGTGCCGGAGGCCGAGACGATTACGACGTCGTCGGCCTGGAGCAGGTGGTTACTGAACCCCGGTGTCAGGGCCAGCAGGGCCGACGTCGGGTAGCAGCCGGGGACGGCGATGCGGGTGGCGCCGCGAAGCGCCTCGCGCTGGCCGGGCAGCTCCGGCAGGCCGTAGGGCCAGGTGCCGGCATGGGGTGAGCCGTAGAACTTCTCCCAGGCCGCCGGGTCCGCCAGCCGGTGGTCCGCACCGGCGTCGATCACGAGCGTCCCGGCGGGCAGCTGCGCGGCGATCTCCGCGGAGGCCCCGTGCGGCAGGGCGAGGAACACGACGTCGTGCCCGGCGAGGTTCTCCACCGTGGTGTCCTCGAGAATCCGGTCCGCCAAGCCATGGAGGTGTGGCTGCAATTCCCCTAGTCTGGAACCGGCGTTGCTGTGAGCCGTGATGGCACCGATAGTGACGTCGGGATGACCCGCCAGGAGCCTGAGGACCTCGCCGCCGGCGTAGCCGCTGGCACCGGAGACGGCAACAGAAATAGTCATAGCCACGAGTATACAGCAAGACTATGCATAGAACCCGATATTTATGCATGCACTGCCCCGCGTCCGGCTCCGCATCGTCCCGAAGCAGTTGCCCGGCGTATGCTTGGTTAAGGGTGATCCAGACCGTGCGGTTGAAAATGTTAGCCGCAGCGTTGCCCGTAACAGTTACGAGGCATGCGTTTCATGACCCCGACCACCACTCTTTCCCCCGCAACGCCGCCGCGCCCGCAGGCGCGGGTCCGGCAGCCCAACGCCGTCGTCCTGAGCTATTCGGAACTACTGAAGAGCGTCAAGGCCGCAGGCCTCCTCGAACGCAGGGTGGGTTTCTACGTCACCCTGTTTTCCGTCCTGCTCCTGCTGATGACCGCCACCTGGTTCGGCTTCGCGCTGATCGGTGACAGCTGGTTCCAGCTCCTGATCGCGGCCGCCCTGGGCATCCTCTGCACCCAGCTGAGCTTCCTGGCCCACGAGGCCGGGCACCGCCAGATCTTTGCCTCCCGCCGGGCCAACGACTGGGCCGCAAGGCTGCTCGCCACTTCGGTGGCCGGCATGAGCTACTCCTGGTGGGAGCAGAAGCACGGCGCCCACCACAACCACCCGAACGTCATTTCCAAGGATCCCGACATTGCGCCCGGGCCCATCGCCTTCCACGCCGAGGCGGTTGCCGACCGGCAGGGTCGGTTCGCGTTCCTCACCCGTAAGCAGGGCTGGTTTTTCTTCCCGCTGCTGTTCCTGGTGGGCCTCGGCCTGCAAATCGATTCGGTCAAGTTCGTCTTCCGCCGCGCCAAGGTCACGCACCGCTGGGTTGAGCTTCCGATCCTGCTGGCGCGCCTGAGCCTGCTGCCGGTCCTCACCTTCACCTTCCTGCCGTGGGGCATGGCGCTGGCCTTCATCGGCGTGCAGCTGGCCGTCTTCGGCTTCTACATGGGCGCCTCGTTCGCGCCGAACCATAAGGGCATGCCGGTGCTCCCCGCGGACAGCCGGGTGGACTTCTTCAGCCGCCAGGTCCTGACCTCCCGCAACATCTCCGGCGGACGTTTCATGGACATCCTCCTGGGCGGCCTCAACCGCCAGGCCGAGCACCATCTTTTTCCGGACATGGCCCGCCCGCAGCTGGACAAGGCAGCGGTGATCGTGCGCGAATTCTGCGCCAAGCACCAGGTCCCGTACACCGAGACCACGCTGCTGCAGTCCTACGGCATCATCGTCCGCTACCTCAACGACGTCGGCCTCGCGGCGGGCCGCCACTTCGAATGCCCCATGGCCACCGTTACGCGCCGTTACTAGCATCACGCCCGGCAACGCTGCGCCGGACGCCTGGGTGTCCCTAGGATGGTCTCAGGGTCCGGGCCAGGAATGATCCTCCCCGGAACGGAGACATTTCAGCAAGGAGTCCCATGACACACGCAATCGTCGCCCGGCAGTCCGGTGGCCCCGAGGTACTCGAACTCGCGGAAGTCGACCGTCCGGTCCCGGGACCGGGGCAGCTGCTCATCAAGGTAGCCGCGGTGGGCGTGAACTTCATTGACACCTACAAGCGCAGCGGCGTCTACAAAGTTTCCTACCCCTTCACCCCCGGGTCCGAAGCCTCCGGATCCGTGGAGGAGCTCGGCGAGGGGGTGACCGGATTCTCGGCCGGGGACCGGGTTGCTACCGCCGAGGGTGTCAGCTGCTACGCCGGGTACGCCCTGGTGGACGCGGACAAGGCGCTGCCGGTACCCGACGGCGTCGACGACTTCACCGCGGCCGCGCTCCCCCTGCAGGGCATCACCGCGCATTACCTGATCAACTCGTCCTTCAAGGTCGAACCGGGCCACACCGTGCTGCTGCACGCCGGCGCGGGCGGCGTCGGCCTGCTCCTGATCCAGTTGCTCAAGGCCAGGGGCGCGCACGTCATCACCACCGTCTCCACCGATGAGAAGGAGGCGCTGGCCCGCGGAGCCGGCGCGGACCATGTGCTGCGCTACGAAGGCTTCGCCGCCAAGGTGCGCGAGTTGACCGACGGCGCCGGTGCCCACGTCGTGTACGACGGCGTCGGCAAGGACACCTTCGACGAATCCCTGTCCGCTTTGCGAATCCGCGGCACCCTGGTCCTGTTTGGCGCCGCCTCCGGCCCGGTTCCGCCGGTCGACCCGCAGCGGCTCAACGCCGGCGGCTCGCTCTACCTGACCCGGCCCACCATCACCCACTTCCTCCGCGACGCGCAGGAACGCCGCTGGCGCTCCGGCGAATTGTTCGCCGCCGTGGCGGACGGCAGACTTAAGGTCCGGATCGGGGCCCGCTACGACCTCGCGGACGCCGCTTCGGCGCACACGGACCTGGAGCAGCGCCGCACCACCGGCAAGGTCATCCTGGTTCCCTGATCGTGCCTGGAAGCGCCGCAATCCCCCGTTCATCTGCTGCGAGGAGAATCACCCCGTGATTGAGCAGCAGCCGCCGGCCGGCAGCGGAACCCCGGCCGGCAGCGGGACCCCGGCGGACCCTGCCGCCCCGGCGAACCCCGTGTATCAGCCGCAACTGCCGGGCGCCTTCGCGGCCCCGCCGGAGCGGACCCTGATCGATATCCTGCAGGAGACCGCCGACCGCTTCCCGGACGCGTCCGCGCTCGACGACGGCCACCGGTCGCTCAGCTATGCCCAGCTGATGGGCGAGGTCCGCGCGGCCGCCAAACAGCTGCACCTGGCCGGACTCGGCGCCGGCGACAAGATCGGCATCCGGATCCCCTCGGGGACCAACGACCTGTACGTGTCGATCCTGGCGGTGCTGCTGGTGGGAGCCGCCTACGTTCCGGTGGACGCCGACGACCCCGATGAGCGCGCCAAACTGGTATTCAGCGAGGCCCGGGTTTCCGGCATCCTGCGCGCCGGCGGCACGATCGTGACGGATGCCGCCCATCCCCGGCCTTTCCCGGCAGCCAGACAGCCGGTCCCGGGCGACGACGCCTGGGTCATCTTCACCTCCGGCTCAACCGGCACGCCGAAGGGCGTTGCGGTGCGGCACAGCTCGGCGGCCGCCTTCGTCGACGCCGAGGCGCGGATTTTCCTCCAGGCCGAGCCGGTCGGGCCCCAGGACCGGGTGCTGGCCGGGCTCTCGGTGGCGTTCGATGCCTCCTGCGAGGAAATGTGGCTCGCCTGGCGGCATGGGGCCTGCCTGGTTCCGGCGCCGCGCGCCCTGGTCCGGACCGGCATGGACCTGGGCCCCTGGCTCATCAACCACGGCATCACGGTGGTGTCCACGGTGCCCACCCTCGCGGCCCTGTGGCCCGTCGAAGCCCTGGAAAGCGTCCGCCTGCTGATCTTCGGCGGCGAGGCCTGTCCGCCGGAACTCGCGGAACGGCTGGCCGTGGACGGACGGGAGGTCTGGAATACTTACGGACCCACCGAAGCCACCGTAGTCGCCTGCGCGGCGCCGCTCGGCGGTCCGGGCCCGGTCCGGATCGGACTGCCGCTGGACGGCTGGGACCTCGCCGTCGTCGGCTCCGACGGGACGCCCGTCGCGGAGGGCGGGATCGGCGAACTGATCATCGGCGGCGTCGGGCTTGCCCGGTACCTCGACCCGGCCAAAGACGCCGAAAAGTACGCTCCGCTGCCGGCCCTGGGCTGGTCCAGGGCCTATCGTTCCGGCGACCTGGTCCGCTACGAGCGGGAGGGGCTGCTCTTTGTCGGCCGCGCGGACGAACAGGTCAAATTGGGCGGCCGCCGGATCGAGCTGGGCGAAGTCGACGCCGCGCTCCAGGCGCTGCCCGGTGTGGCCGGCGCTGCGGCGGCGGTGCGGACGACGGCGGCCGGGAACCAGGTGCTGGTCGGCTACCTCTCGCCGGTCGACGGCCGGGAGCTGGACCTCGCGGCCGCGCGGGCCTTGCTCGGCGCCAGCCTGCCCGCCCCGCTGATTCCGATGCTCACCGTCGTGGACGCCCTGCCGACCAAGACCAGCGGCAAGGTGGACCGGCACTCACTCCCTTGGCCGCTGGCCGGCGCGGGCGCCGCCGACGCGGCCGCGGCGCCGCTGAACCTGCCCGATGACGCCGCCTGGATCGTTGAGCAATGGAGCGCGGTCCTGGGCGGCACCGTGGCGGACCTCGACGCCGACTTCTTCGCCTTCGGCGGCGGTTCACTGGCCGCGGCCCAGCTGGTCTCCGCCCTGCGCGTCCGCTACCCCACCATCACCGTGGCCGATATTTACGCCACCCCCCGGATCGGGGCATTGATCGACACGGCACGCCAGTCCCTGCCGGAAGGCGGCGCCGTCGCGCCCCGCGAACGGTCGGTGCGCCCCACGTCCCGCCGCGCCCAGTGGGCGCAGACGCTGCTGGGCATTCCGTTGCATATCCTCGTGGGGATGCGCTGGCTGACCTACCTGATGGCGGCCAACAACCTGCTGGCGTCCGTCGCCGGCTTCACGGCGGCCCCGACGCTGTCCTGGTGGTGGGTGGCGGCGTCATGGCTGGTGTTCGTCAGCCCGGCCGGGCGGATGGCGATCTCCGTGGCGGCGGCCCGGCTGCTGCTGCGCGGGGTGACCCCGGGCAGCTATCCGCGCTCCGGCCGCGTGCACCTGCGCCTGTGGCTGGCCGAACAAATCCAGGACCTGGCCGGCGCTGTCAGCCTCGCCAGCGCCCCGTGGGTGCCGTACTACGCCCGGGCGCTCGGCGCCAAGATCGGCACGAACGTGCAACTGCACTCGCTGCCGCCCGTTACCGGCCTGCTGTCCCTGGGCACCGGTTGCAACATCGAGCCCGAGGTCGATCTCTCCGGCTGGTGGATCGACGGCGACTCCGTGCATATCGGCGCGATCCACATCGGTGCCGAGGCCGTCGTCGGCGCCCGCAGCACGCTCATGCCGGGGGCGAGCATTGGCGCCGGGGCGCAGGTGGAGCCGGGGTCCGCCGTCCTCGGCCGGGTTAAGGCGGGCCACCTGGTGGCCGGGTCCCCGGCCGAACGCCGCGGCAAGGCCAAACAGGGCTGGCCGGACGCTCCGCCGGAGCACCGGCTGATCGGCCGGCTGTGGTTCGCCGGTTTCGCCTCCGCTTCAGCCGTGCTGGCCCTCATCCCCTACCTGTCCGCCGTGGCAGCCGGGCTGGTGGTCTTCCGCTTCATCCAGGGCCGCGAATCGCTGCTCGTGGCCCTGCCGCAGCTTGCCCTCTCGCTCCCGCTGGCCGCGTTCGTGTGGTTCGGCGCGAACCTGGTCCTGGTCCTCGCCGTCACGCGCCTCCTCGGCGTCGGGCTGCGCGCGGGCTACTACCGGGTGCGGAGCCGGATCGGCTGGCAGGTCTGGGCGACGGAGCGGGTCCTGGATCTGGCCCGCGACCTGCTCTTCCCGGTCTACGCGAGCCTCTTCACCCCCGTCTGGCTGCGCCTGCTCGGCGCCAGGATCGGCCGGAACGTCGAGGCCTCCACCGTGCTGCTGATCCCGAAGATGACGACCGTGGGCGAGGGCGCCTTCCTGGCCGATGACACCCTGATCGCGTCCTACGAGCTCGGCGGCGGTTGGATGAAGATCGCGCCGGCCAAGGTGGGCAAACGCTCCTTCCTGGGCAACTCCGGCATGACCGCCGCGGGCCGCAGCGTGCCCAAGAATTCCCTCGTCGCAGTGCTCTCCGCCACCCCTGCCAAGGCCAAGTCCGGCACCTCCTGGCTGGGCAGCCCGCCGGTCCGGCTGCGGCGGACCGCCGTCGCGTCCGATGACACCCGCACCTTCCAGCCGCCCCTGCGGCTAAGGCTGGCCCGCACCCTGTGGGAGCTCTGCCGCTTCGTCCCGGTGGTGCTCACCGTCGCCGTCGCCGCGGGTGTCCTCGTGGCTCTGGACTGGCTCGCCGGCACCTTCAACTATGCCGTGGCGGCCCTGCTGGGCGGCGTCGTCGTCCTGCTGGCCGGTGCGGTGGCCGCCGGCAGCGCCGTCGTCGCCAAATGGCTCCTGGTGGGACGCATCCGACCCGGCGAACACCCGCTGTGGAGCTCCTTCATCTGGCGCAACGAGGTGGTGGACACCTTCATCGAGATGGTCAGCGCCCCCTGGTTCGCGCGTTCGGCCTCCGGCACCCCGGCGCTCGTCTGGTGGCTGCGCGCCCTCGGCGCCAAAATCGGCGCCGGCACGTGGTGCGAAAGCTACTGGCTGCCGGAGGCGGACCTGGTCACCCTGGGACGCAGCGCGACCGTCAACCGCGGCTGCGTGGTCCAGACCCATCTCTTCCACGACCGGGTCATGAGCATCGACACTGTTACGCTCGAAGACGGGTCCACGATGGGCCCGCACGGGGTCATCCTGCCGCGGGCCCGGATCGGCAACGGCGGGACCGTGGGGCCGGCGTCCCTGGTCATGAGGGGCGAAACGGTACCCGCCGCCACGTACTGGATGGGAAACCCGGTCAGGCCGTGGGGCGGACCCGCTGTCCCGGCGCCCAAGCCAAAGTAAGCCAGCGTCCGCGCACAATCGGGAAGGCACCCCCCCACGCTAACCGCTACCACCGAAGGCCGACCATGAGTCAAACCGCATCAGCCGCCGCCGAGGAGCTGCCCGCAGAAATACCCGCGGCCGCCCCCGATCCGTACATGCCCGGCCACGGCACCGACGTCTACCGCGTCACGCGCTACGAACTGGAGCTCGATTACCGGATCAACAGCAACCACCTCAGCGGCCGGGCGACACTGCACGCGGTCGCCCGGCGCCAGAGCTCGGCCATAGTCCTGGACCTGACCGGGTTGCGGGCCACCAAGGTGCTGATGCCCGGCCGGAAGGTGCGCAAGTTCACCCAGCGGGCCGAGCAGCTGGTCGTGGTCCCGGACACGGCGCTGCTGCCTGGAGACGAATTCACCCTGGACATCCGGTACGACGGCAATCCGGCACCCCGCCGCGGGCTGTGGGGCGAGGTGGGCTGGGAGGAGCTGAGCGACGGTGTCCTGGTCGCGGGCCAGCCCAACGGCGCGGCGTCGTGGTTCCCCTGCAACGACCACCCGCGGGACAAAGCCAGCTACCGCATCTCAGTCACCACCGACGCCAACTACCGGGCCGTCTGCAACGGCGTCCTCGTCTCGCACCAGGCCCGGTCCAGCCGCGAAACCTGGGTCTATGAACAGGCCGAGCCGATGGCCAGCTACCTCGCCACGGTCCAGCTCGGCCGGTACGAACTGCTGCAGCTCAACCCGGGCCGGCCCGCCGGCGACGTCGCCCAGACCGCAGCGGTGCCGGTCGAGCTGGCCGCCGAGGCCCGTGCCGGGCTCGCCCGACAGCCCCAGATGATGCGCACCTTCACCAACTGCTTCGGACCGTACCCGTTTCCGGGGTACACCGTGGTGGTGACCGAGGACGCCCTGGAAATCCCGCTGGAAGCCCAGTCCCTGTCCATTTTCGGCCGCAACCACCTGAGCACCGGCTGGGAATCGCAACGGCTGATCGCCCACGAGCTGTCCCACCAATGGTTCGGGAATTCGCTGACGGCGGCCTCGTGGAGGGACATCTGGCTGCACGAGGGCTTCGCCTGCTACGCGGAGTGGATCTGGTCCGAGGAGGCCGGAGTGATGTCCGTGGCCGACCGGGCCAAGGCGGCCTGGCGGACGCTGAACCGGGAGGACCAGGACCTGCTGATCGGCGACCCGGGGCCGGAACTAATGTTTGATGACCGCGTCTACAAGCGCGGCGCCCTCGCCCTGCACGCGGTACGCCTCCGGTGCGGCGATCTGGCCTTCTTCGCCCTCCTGCACGACTGGACCGGCAGCCACCGGCACGGCTCGGTCAGCACCGAGGATTTCATTCTGGCCGCGGACCGGGCCACCGGGATGGACGCCGAGGCCGTGCTGCACCCTTGGCTGTACGAAGAGGCGTTGCCGCCGCTGCCGGCCGGCTGACCCCCGGGACGCTACGTCTGTCCCGGAAGCCGGGACAGGGCGACTGCGGCGGCAAATCGTGCCGGCAGGCCGGATTCGGCGGACGACAGGTCCCGGATGCCGGGGCGGTCCAGCACTTCCACGGTGTCCGGAGCGACCCTCAGCCCGGTGCCGCGCAGCTTGAGCCAGGCCTCCTTGCGGGCCCAGAGCCGGGCCCGTCCGGTCATCAGCTCCGCCCCGGCGAGGCCTCGAAGGCTCTCACGTTCCGCCGGCCCCAGCGCTACCTCGTTGAAGCCGTCGAAATCCGTGCCCGCCGGATCCTGCACGTCGACGCCGAGGCCTTGTCCGGGAGCCGGGTGCTGCACGGCTGCCAGCAGGACCCAGCCTGCGCTGCGCGAAAGGCTCAGCAGTAACGGCGCCGGCGTACCGCCGAGCGTGTATCCCGGCCGGCCGTGCGCGACGCCGGGGCCGCACTCCGGGCAGTCGTACGCGGCCGTGAGGTCCGACGGCGGTACGTCCAGCAGTTCCGCGGCGAAACGCCGCTGGGCCAGCCGGCCGGCCAGGAACGCCGCCCGCGGAAGAGGTTCCAGTTCCCGGGCACGGCGGAGTTCGACGTCGTCCAGCAGCTCACGGGCCGAGTCCAGCAGCTCACGGGCCGAGTCCGGCAGCTCGCGGGCCGCGGCACCGGGGGTCCCGGATACGCGGAAGGGCGGGACGGCCCGCACGATCAGTTGCGATGCCATGGTCCCGCCCTTCCGGTGTTGCGTACTGCGTACTGCAGGGCGCTAGCGCTGCACGGCGCCAAAGCGCTCGTGGGCGGCGGCGACCGCGCTGTCGCGGGCGGCCGAGGCTTCGTCCGCGGTCAAGGTACGGTCCTCGGCGCGGAAGCGCAGGTTGAACGCGAGCGACTTCTTGCCGTCCTCGATGCCCTTGCCCGCGTAGACATCAAACAGGGACACCTCCTCGAGCAGCTCCCCCGCGCCGTCGCGCAGGGCAGCCAGTACCTCATCCGCGGCGACGTCGGCAGCCACCACGAGGGCGACGTCCTGGGTGGCGACTGGGTAGCTGGAGATGTGCCGGGCGACGATCACATCGGCGGCGGCGTCGAACAGGGCGTCCGCGTTTAGTTCCAGCGCCACCGAGCGGGCCGGCATGTCGTGCGCCGCGAGCAGCTTCGGGTGCAGTTCGCCGGCATGGCCCACCACTTCGCCGCTGCGCAGCGCCAGCTGCGCGGCCCGTCCCGGGTGGAACGCCTGGTGCTGGCCCTGGCTGACCACCAGTTCGACGCCGAGGACGTCACCGGCGAGCCGGGCGATGTCCAGCGCGTCGGCCCAATCCCAGGCACGGGGAGTGTGCGCCGGCGCGGCCGGTGAATCGTGGCCCGTCAGCACCGCGGCGAGGTGAAGCGGCTGCTCCGGGACCCCGTCGTACAGGGCGTCCAGCACGTCCTCGGACGGCTTGGCGCCCAGCGGCGGGATGGAGCCGGTGCCCAGCGTGGCGCCGGGCAGGAAGACCAGCCCGGTTTCGAAGAGCGCGAGATCGCGGAAGCCGCGGGAGTGGTTGCGCTTGGCGACCTCGATCAGGCCCGGCAGGACGGAGGTCCGCAGGTAGCCGTGCTCCTCGCTGATCGGGTTGGCCAGCTTCAGTGCCTTCCGCTCCGAGCCGGCCGCCGCGGCGCCAAAGGTGTCGTTGGCGTCCTTGGAAACGAACGGGTACGCCATCACCTCGGTGAGGCCGGCGTCGGCCAGCGCCTGGATCAGCCGGCGGCGCTGCTGCTGCACGCGGGTCAGGCCCCGGCCCGGGGGTGCTACCGGCAGCGTCGCGGGGATCTGGTCGTAGCCGACCAGCCGGGCGATTTCCTCCGAGAGGTCTTCCTTGGTTTCCAGGTCGTTGCGCCAGCTCGGCGCCGTGACGCTGAATCCGCCGGCGGTCCTTTCCACGACGGCGCCCAGGTCCTGCAGCGAGGTGAGGATCTGTTCCTCGGTGAAGTCGATGCCGATGCGCTCCGCGGCGAAGGCTGCTGGCAGCTCGACGGCGGCCACGTCCGGCGCGGTACCGACGTCGGTTCCCTCGGCCACGGCGGTGCCGCCGGCGAGTTCAACCAGCAGGTCGACGGCGCGTTGGGCGGCCACGTGGGCGACGTGCCAGTCAACCCCGCGTTCGAAGCGCTTGGACGCCTCGGACGGGAGCTTGTGGCGGCGGCGCGAGCGGGCGATCGAGACTTCCTCGAAGTGCGCCGCCTCGATCAGGATGGTCGACGTCGCGTCGCTGACCTCCGTGGCGGCGCCGCCCATCACGCCGGCGACGCCGATCGGGCCGGAGCCGTCCGTGATCAGGAGGTCCTCGACGTCGAGCGTCCGTTCCTTGCCGTCGAGGGTCTTGAGCGTTTCGCCGGCGACGGCGCGGCGGACCACGATCTCGCCGGAGAGCTTGTCCTGGTCGTAGAAGTGCAGCGGCTGGCCCAGTTCCAGCATGACGTAGTTGGAGATATCGACCGGCAGCGAGATGGACCGGATGCCGGCGAGCCGGAGCCGGGAGCTCATCCATGGCGGCGTCGGCCGGGTGGCGTCGATGCCGCGGACGGTGCGGGCCACGAAGCGGTCGCAGCCGGCCTTGCCGTAGATCGGTGCGTCGTCGTTGAGCTTCACGCCGTAGCCGCCCGACAGTTCCGCGGGCGGCTGTACCCGGGACGCCGGATCGGTGAAGGGCGTGCCGGTGGCGTGGGCGTATTCCCGGGCCACGCCGCGGATGGAGAACGCATAGCCGCGGTCCGGCGTGACGTTGATTTCCGCGGCCTGGTCGTAGAGGTCCAGCAGGTTCATGGCGTCGGTGCCGATTTCCGGGTCCAGGCCGATCCGGGACAGGACCAGGATGCCGTCGTGGTCTTCGCCGATGCCGAGCTCACGGACGGAGGCGATCATGCCGGCGGAGAGGTGCCCGTAGGTCTTGCGGGCGGAAATGCGGAAGTCCCCGGGCAGCACGGCCCCGGGCAGGGTGACCACCACCTTGTCGCCTTCCACGAAGTTGTGGGCGCCGCAGATGATGCCCTGGACACCGGAAGGATCAATGCCCTCGCCCGTCTTGGTCTGCTGCTGTCCTTCCGGGACGACCCGGACCTGGCACCAGTTGATGGTCTTGCCGTTTGACTGCGGCTCCTTCACCAGGCTCAGCACCTGGCCCACCACGATCGGGCCCTGGAGGGCGTCCGTGGGACGGTGGACCGCTTCCTCTTCAAAGCCGACCTTGACCAGGTCTTCCATCACGTCTTCGGCCGTCGCTCCGGCCGGTACGGCTGCAAATTCACGCAGCCAGGAAAGTGGGATACGCACGGTTAGATCTCCATCCCGAAGTGCTCGCTGAAACGTACATCGCCTTCGATCATGTCGCGCATGTCGCCGACCTCATTGCGGAACATAAGGGTGCGTTCAATGCCCATGCCGAAGGCAAAACCTGAATAGACGTCCGGATCGATGCCGGCGGCGCGCAGCACGTTGGGGTTGACCATGCCGCAGCCGCCCCATTCGATCCAGCGAGGACCGCCCTTGGCGCCCGGGTGCCAGATGTCCAGCTCCGCGGACGGCTCGGTGAACGGGAAGTAGTTGGGGCGCAGCCGGATTTGGGCCTCGTCACCGAACATCTGCCGGGCGAAGTGTTCCAGGGTGCCGCGCAGGTCCGCCATGCTGAGCTTTTTGTCGATCGCCAGGCCCTCGAACTGGTGGAATACCGGGGTGTGGGTGGCGTCAAGCTCGTCCGTGCGGAAGACCTTGCCCGGGCACAGCACGTAGATCGGGACTTCGCGTTCCAGCATCGAGCGGACCTGCACCGGGGAGGTGTGGGTGCGCATCAGCAGGTGGGCCTCGGGCGGCTCCACAAAGAAGGTGTCCTGCATTTCGCGGGCCGGGTGGTCCGGCTTGAAGTTCAGCGCATCGAAGTTGAACCACTCCGACTCGACCTCGGGACCCTCGGCGATTTCCCAGCCCATCCCGACGAAGATGTCTGCGACGCGGTCCTGCAGCGTGGACAGCGGGTGCCGGGCGCCGGCACGGCGGCGGCGCGGGGCGGCCGTGACGTCGACGGTTTCCTCGACCAGGATGCGGGCGTCGTTCTCCGCTTCGAGCTCGACGGTGCGGTCCGCGAGCGCCTTGTTGACGCGTCCGCGGGAGGCGCCCATCAGCTTGCCGGCGGCGGCCTTCTGGTCCTTGGGCAGGCCGCCGATTTCGCGGTTGGCCAGGCTCAGCGCGGACTTTTCCCCGGCGTGGGCGAGCCGCACGGCCTTGAGTTCATCGAGCGTCGAGGCCGCGGCAATGGCGGCGACGGCTTGGTCTACGGCGGCGGTGATGGCGGCTTCATCCAGAGGGTTCGGGACGGCTGCGCCCGGCAAAGTTTCAGTCATCTACTGTTCTTAGCTACGAGTCGGTTCATGCCAACGGCACAGGACCTTCAACAGGGGCAGGGACCAGTGCGTTGACAAAGGGCAGGGCTCGCCAAAATCGTTCCGGCGGGCGCTCCCCTTCAGTCTAGTTGAAGCCGTCCGGCAGCCCGAACGGGCTCAGGGCAGGGTGATGAGGCAAAGATTAGGCTGAACGAAAGGGAGCAGACGCACGTCCGGCGGCGCGTGGCCGTCGCCGTCGCCGTCTCCGTCGAGTAACTGTTGCACGAGTCCGAGGTGGACCGAACAGACAACGTGCGGGTGCCGCCTCGCGGCGTCGCGGAACGGGCACCCCCGCAGCTGGATGACGTCACCGTCTGCCGCCGGGTCGAAACCGAGCCTGCCAAGAACCTCAATGAGCCCGCTACGTGGATTGTCGGAATCGGAGCGTTCGGGCACGAGTCCGCGTGCCCAGGTACGGCCGGCGCTAATGGCGCGGCCCCGTCCCTGGTCCACGTCGCTGTGTGCGAGGGCTCCGGCAAGCACCTCGATCAACTGCTCCCGCGAATCCCCGTCGCTTTCGGCCTCGAGGACGGCCGTATACAGCACACGCGGGCGGCCGCGGCGCCGGTCGCCGCCGGATTCGCGCCGGACAAGGCGCACCTCCTCGAGGTGGTCCAGGTGGAACCGGACCGTGGAAACGTGCAGTTCCAGTACGCCGGCGATGGCTTGCGCGTCCACTGGCCCGGGCGAACCGGCCAAGGCATCGAGGACACGCCGCCGCGTGTGCGACGCCAACGCGGCGTGGTAGGTCTCATTCCTCCGGTTGCTGCCCGGCGCTGAACGCCCGGGCTGTTCCTCCGCTTCAGTTCCCGCGGGCATGCGCCGATTCCTCCTCGTGGGCCCAGCGCGGCTTCAGGGTCTCGAAATCGCTGCCGGGACGGCCCTGAACCCGCCGGTGGATGGACCCGGCAATGCGCCTGGCCTGGACCTTAGCGAGGTCAGCCTTCGCACCGGCGAAGTGCTCGTCGACGTTCGCAACCCACAGAACGAGCCACCGTTCGAAGTGTTCCTGCTGCAACGGAAAACGGGCGTTAAGCACCAGATGCACCTGAAGGGCGTTGCGGCGGTAGAGGCCCGCGCGGAACAGCACGGTCTCCCAGAAGTCGCACATGAGCGGCAGGTGATGATCGAGATCCATCCTGGCGATATCCGTGAAGATAGGCCCGATCAGCGGGTCGGCAAAGGCGCGTCGGTAGAACTCCTCGACCAGCCGGGCGACATCGGACCGATCCTTCAGGTCTCCGTTCATGGGACCAGTGTAGCGAATAGAAATGATGATGTTACTTTTAAAGCACATTCAAGACCACGGAGGATGAACAATGACTGCGAGGGACCCCGGCACGCCTTATGGTCAGCTGCCTCGACCGTCGTCCGGAAACCTTGCGGCTCCAAATCTCGGCCGCGTCCCTGGCATGAACGGGGTCCCCGAGCGAGTCGGCCATGCAGCCGGCGTTGGCTTCATCGTGCTCGGCGGTCTGGTCGCCGCAATCGCGGGCCCCTTGCACTTCGACCGCGGCAGCTGGCTTGCCGCCTACCTCGTGCTCGTCTGCGGCGTGGCCCAATGCGCCATCAGCAACCAACGCCGGTTCCTCGGTGCGGAACCGGTTCGACCGGCACAGGGGTGGGCGCTGTTCGGCTGCTGGAACACCGGCAACGCCCTGGTCATCGTCGGAGCGCTCCTTTCCATCCCGCTCATCACAGATGCCGGCGGCCTCCTGCTTGTCGCAGGGCTGGTCCTCGCCGGGGCCCGAACACGCCACGCCCAACGGCCAATGAGGGCCGCACTCCTTCGGGCTTTCTACGTTGTATTGGTCGTAAGTGTCCCCGTCGGACTGGTTCTGAGCCATCTGCGCGCCGCACACCCCTGAGAATTCCTCCAAGCAGTCCCGGACGGTCCTGGGTCGTGCATGGCAGCGCAATTTTCGTGCCTGCGCCGTCGGACAGGAACGACGTGCCTGCCGGACCGGCCCGCGTCGTATCCCGCGGGCAGGTGCCCCGCTAGCATGGCCTCATGACTCCCGGACAGCGGCTGCGGCAGCTTGCCAACCTGCTGAACGCATCGACGCCGCTGGGGCTGCTGCTGGCCGCCTGCGCCCGGACCGGGCTCCGCCCCGGTCCGCGCGGCCTGCTCCTGGCCGCCGGCTACCGCTGGCGCCTGCCGTTCGCGGCGGCGTTCACCGTGGGCAATGTGGTGATCTTCCGCGCCGGGGCGGCGGAGGCCATGGGCAACCCGGAACTGCTGGGACACGAAGATCGGCACGCCACCCAGTACGCCTGGTGCCTCGGGGTGCCGTTTCTTCCGTTGTACTTCCTGGCGGCGGCCTGGTCCCTGGTGCGGACAGGCAACCCCGGATCGGCCAATTTCTTTGAGCGGCACGCCGGGCTCCAGGCCGGCGGCTACCCGCCAGCCCACCCAGGAAGTCATCCGGACACTCGCCCACGCCCACTGCAGGCACGGCCAGGCACGGCCGCCGAACGGAACGAGGCATAACATGACGGAAAATCCCAGGTCCATCTCGGTTACCGGCTCCGGCACTGCGGAGGCCGCGCCGGATCTGCTGACGCTTTCCCTCGGCGTCGAATGCCGGCGCCCGGGCGTGGACGCGGCGTACCGGGATGCCGCCCGCGCCTCGTCCGCGATCACGGCCGTCCTCCGGGATCACGGCGTCGGAAATCCAGACATCACCACCTCCGGGCTGAACGTCCGGGCCGAGGTCAGCTGGCAGGAAGGCCGCGGCCAGCTGATCTCCGGATATGTAGCCTCCAGCACGCTCRCCGTCCGGCTTCGCGACCTGCCTGCAGCCTCCGGGCTCATTGCCGCCGCGGTGGCCGCCGGCGGGGACGACGTACGCCTCAACGGACTGGAGTTCGGCTTTGCGGATCCCACTGCGGTCCAAGCCCAGGCCCGGGAGGCGGCATGGCACGACGCCCGCACGGCCGCCGAACACTTCGCCTCGCTGGCCGGTGCCCGGCTGGGCAGCGCCCTCTCGGTAACCCAGCAGTCCTGCATGGGGCCGCCGGTTCCGCTCGCCGCGATGCAGCGCGCCGTGGCATCGGAGCCGCTGACCGTCGAAGCGGGCGGCTCCAGCGTCACCGCTGCCGTCGCCGTCGTCTGGGAGCTGTTCGACTGAGCTGCAGCCCCGCGGATCGCCCTAGTGTGTCGCGCCGGCGGCGAGCTTGAGGTCCGCCGTCGTCGCCAGCGCGGCCCGGACGACGACGGCGAGCGCCTGCGTCATTTGCTCCAGCGGCAGCGAGGCCAGGCCGCTATCCGGCGGGATCTGGTCCGGCGCGTACGGGACATGGACAAAGCCGCCGCGGGTGGCGGGAGCGAGCCGGAGGGCGTGCATCAGGCCGTAGAAGACATGATTGCAGACGTAGGTCCCGGCTGTCTGCGAGACCTCGGCGGGAATGCCGGCCGAGCCCAGCGCCGCCAGGACCGCCTTCACCGGCAGAGTACTGAAGTAGGCCGCGGGTCCGCCTGGGACCACCGGCTCGTCGACTGGGGCGTTGCCCGCGTTGTCCGGGATCCGTGCGTCATCGCAGTTGATCGCGATCCGTTCCAGCGAGATGCGGGCCCTGCCCCCGGCCTGGCCCGCGCAGACGACGAGCTCCGGGTGGTGCTCCGACAAGGCCGTTTGCAGGACGGCGATGGCGTCCCCGAAGACGCAGGGCAGCTCCACCGCCGCGACCTCGTGCCCCTCGGCTTGAAGCAAGGCCGCGGCTCCGCGCGCCGCCGTCCAGGAGGGATTGGTGGTTTCGCCGCCAAACGGTTCGAACCCGGTCAGGAGAATCATGGGCCCAGCCTAGCAACGCCACGTTCTGCGCCGGCACCGCCACTTCGACCTGAGGTCCTTGACTTATGATCGAACATATATTCGAATATAGTCATGAGATGGGACGCGCAGGCACTCAAACCAGCCGATGCCGTGGCTGGCGAGCCCCCCGCAGGCGGCTCGCCCTCCGGAGCGGGCCCGGCCGCTCCCGCGTTGCTGCCACTGGCCGGACTGGTGCGCTCCGTCTCCACCCCCGAGTTCACCGGGGTCACTTTCCATGAGGTCACCGCCAAATCGGTGCTCAACAAGGTGGCCGCCGGTTCCCGGATGCCGTTCGAGTGGACGGTGAACCCGTACCGCGGCTGCAGCCACGCCTGCGTCTACTGCTTCGCCCGCAAAACCCACACCTACCTGGACTTCGACGCCGGCCTGGACTTCGACAGCCAGGTGGTGGTCAAGATCAACGCCCCCGAGGTCCTGCGCAAGGAGCTCGCCAAACCCTCCTGGCAGCGCCGGCATGTCGCCCTCGGCACCAACACGGACCCGTACCAACGCGCCGAAGGCCGGTACCAACTGATGCCCGGCATCATCGGCGCCCTGGCGGATTCCGGCACTCCCCTGTCCATCCTCACCAAGGGCACGCTGCTGGCCCGTGACATCCCGCTGCTCAAGCACGCGGCAGCCCAGGTCCCGGTGGGTGTGGGGATCTCGCTGGCGATGACCGATGAAGGGCTGTCCGAGGCGGTGGAGCCCGGAACTCCGGGGCCTCGAGCCCGGCTGAAGCTGGTGTCCCGGCTGCGTGAAGCAGGGCTTCCCTGCGGGGTGATGGCAATGCCCATCCTGCCCTGGCTCTCCGACTCCGACGAGGCGCTGGATTCGCTCTTCGGCGCGCTCGCGGCGGCCGGTGCCACCGGCGTCACGGCCGGAGCGCTCTATCTCAAGCCTGGCACCCGGGAGTGGTTCATGCAGTGGATCGCAAAGGAGCACCCGCAGCTCGAAGGCAAGTACCGGCGGCTGTACGGCAGCGGTTCCTACGCCTCCAAGGAATACCGGGCCTGGCTCGCCGGCCGGATCCGGTTCTTCAAGTCCCGGGACGGCTTCCTCGGCTCCGCCGGTTTCAGCCACCGGGACCTGAACGATGATCCCCGCGACGAGGAAGCCCAGTACCCTGCGGGCAGCATCCCCGACCCGGCCGCGCAGCGAGAGTTCGCAGGCAAGGTGCCTGCGGCCCATGCCGCCCCCGGCACGGGGGCCGCTCAGCCCACCCTGTTCTGAGCACCGCGGCTTCGTGCCCTAGAGGATCTTGACGGCGCCGAGTACCTTAGAGAGCGAATCTTTGGCGTCTCCGAACAAAAGGGTGGTCCGCGCGTCGTGCAGGAGTTCGTTTTCGATGCCGGCAAATCCGGGGCGCATCGAGCGCTTCAGGAAGACCACCTGCCGGGCCTGGACTACTTCCAGGATCGGCATCCCGTAGATCGGTGACCCCGGTGACGTTTTCGCGGCCGGATTGACGACGTCGTTCGCCCCCACCACGAGGGCAACGTCCGTGTTGGCGAACTCCGGGTTGACCTCGTCGAGTTCCCGCAGCGTTTCGTAGGGCACGTTCGCTTCCGCCAGCAGCACATTCATGTGCCCCGGCATCCGGCCGGCGACCGGGTGGATGGCGAACACGACGTCGACTCCCCTGGCGGTGAGGGCGGCGGCGAGCTCGGCCACGGTGTGCTGGCCCTGCGCAACGGCGAGGCCGTAGCCCGGCACGATCACCACACGCTGGGCGTAGCCGAGCTGGACGGCCACATCCTCCGCCGAGGCGGAGCGCACGGGCCGGTCGCTGAGCGTGGTGGAGCCTGCTGTGGACCCGCCCCGGAAGGCGCCGAACATGATGCCGGCCACGCCCCGCCCCATGGCGGAGGCCATCACCTTGGTCAGGATGGTGCCGCTTGCGCCGACCAGCGTACCGGCCACCAGCAGCAGCACGTTGCCCAGCACGATGCCGGACGACGCGACTGCGAGGCCGGTGAAGGCGTTCAGCAGCGAGATCACAATCGGCACGTCCGCGCCGCCGACCGGGAGTACGAGCAGCAGCCCGGCGGCCAGGCCAAGAACCAGCAGTCCGACGGCCCAGCCGGACGAACCGGTCAGCACGACGACGCCGCCCGTGGCCAGCGCGCCCGCCAGGACCAGCAGCATCACCGCGGGCATGCCTGGAAACAACAGCGGGCGGCTGCTGATCAGCTCCTGCAGCTTCCCTACCGTGACGGCCGAGCCGGCGAAGGAGACGGCACCGACCAGCATCGTAAACGCAATCGCCAGCCGCACCCAGGAATCCCCGCTATGCCCGAGCTCCAGGACCGCGACCAGCGCGGCGGCGCCGCCGCCGACCCCGTTGAACAAGGCGACCAGCTGGGGCATCTGGGTCATCTGCACGCGCCGGGCCACCGGAACGGCCAGGGCGGTGCCGACGGCGATGGCTGCAAGGATCAGCGGAACGTTCTCCAACCGGGCGGACAGGAACACCGTCAGCACGGCCACCACCGCGCCGGCAGCGCCGATCGCGTTGCCGCGCCGCGCGGTCCGCGGCGAACTGAGACCCTTCAACGCGAGAATAAAACAGACCGCGGCCAGCAAGTAGAGCAGCGCCGTCCAGCCCGGCTCGAGGATGCTCATGGATGCCGCTCCCCTTCCCGGCCGGTCCCGGCAGGGGCCCCCGGAGGGGCCGCTCTTCGCGGGCCGAACATTTCCAGCATCCGGTCGGTGACCACGAAGCCGCCGACCAGGTTGACGGTAGCGAGGACTACCGCGAGCAGTGCAACGGCAAGCAGCCACGGATCGGCGGCCTGGCCCGCCACGATGATCGCGCCGACGAGGATGATGCCATGGATCGCGTTGGCGCCCGACATCAACGGGGTGTGCAGTTTGCTGGTCACCTTGGAGACGACTTCGAAGCCGACGAAGACGGCGAGCACCACCACCGTGAGGAGCGTGACCGTATCCATTACTTGTGGGCCTCCATAGCTGCCGCCGTGCCGGCGTGCCGGACGGCGCCGTCGTGGGTCAGGCAGGCACCGGCGACGACGTCGTCGTCGAAATCCGGCGTCACCGTGCCGTCGGCCGTCATCAGGGCGAGCAGGTTCGCGACGTTCTTGGCGTACAAACGGGAGGCGTCCGAGGCCACCGACGACGCCGCGTCCTGCAACCCCACGAGCGTCACGGCGCCGCCCGGCACCGGGACCAGGACGTCCCGGCCGGCGACGACGCCCTCGACGTTGCCGCCGGACTCAGCGGCGAGATCCACCACGACGGAGCCTGGCCGCATGCCGGCCACCATCGCCGTGGTGACGAGCAGCGGGGCCGCCCGGCCTGGAATCGCCGCCGTCGTGATGAGCACGTCCGCGGCGGCAACGTGCGGGGCCAGCAGGGCGCGCTGCCGGACCGCGCGGTCCTCGCCGAGCTCACGGGCATAGCCGCCGGCGCCCTCAGCGGAGGCGTCCGCGGCGTGACTGTCCAGCTCCAGATTGATGAAGGTCCCGCCCATCGAGGCAACCTCGTCGGCCGAGGCCGCACGGATGTCGTTGGCCGACACCCGCGCGCCGAGCCGCTTGGCGGTGCCGATCGCCTGCAGCCCCGCGACGCCGGCGCCCAGGACCAGCACCCGGGCCGGCGGGATGGTCCCGGCGGCGGTCATGTAGAGCGGAAAGAACCGCGGGTAGCGCATGGCCGCCTCCAGCACGGCCCGGTAGCCGGCCACAAGGGACTGCGAGCTGAGCGCGTCCATTGACTGGGCGCGGGAGATCCGCGGAACCAGCTCGAGGGCAAAAGAGGTCACGCCGGCGGCGGCGAGGGAGCCCACTGTCTGCAGTTCCGACGCCGGGGAGGCAAAACCGATGGTGATTGTCCGGGGTCTCAGCGCGTCGGCGGTTTCCGGCGCGAGCGGGCGCACGTGCAGCAGGACATCGAGGGCCCCCAGCGGAAGCTCCGGGACGAGGCTGGCACCGGCGGCTTCGTAGTGCGCGTCGGCGTATCCGGATTCGACGCCGGCACCGCATTCCACGATTAACGCCAGCCCAAGGCCGGTCAGCTGCCGCACCGTTTCCGGTGTCGCCGCAACCCGGCGTTCCCCCGCACGCTGTTCCCGTCTGACACCGACCCGCACGCCCAGCTCCTCCCGATTGGCCCCAGCGTAGCCACAGACCGCTTAGTTTGGCGAGGATTGCGCCGAGACGGCCGCCAACAGTGCCTCCACGATCGGCAGGTCGGCAGGGATCCAAGGCAGGCCGAGGACCTCCGCCGGATCCGTGAGCGCCACCCAACGCAGCTCGTCGTGGTCCTCCAGCGGCCTCGGGGTGCCGGCCGTCAGCTCGGCGAACCACACCCGCATCACAGCCCGCCCGTTCAGCGGCCATCCCGCCGGGTCGGTGGCCGTCAGCTCGTACCCCAGTACGACCTCGACGCCGAGTTCTTCCCGCAACTCACGGTGCAGGGCCTGTTCCGGGGTTTCGCCGGGATCCACTTTGCCGCCGGGAAACTCCCACATGCCCGCAAACTGGGGCGGCGCCGTCCTCCTCGCCGCGAGGAGCGCCCGGGGGGCGGCCAGCGAATCCACGACGGCGCCGCCAACAACGTTGATAAGTTCAGTCACGTCCACCAGTCTAGGGGCGCTCCGGCCGGTACCGGAGGGGGACCTTGGGGGACAATGGAAGCGACCTTCTCCTGGCTCCAGCCGGGATCCTTCCGAAAAGCAGACGGATGACCACCACCAAAGACGCCCCCGCGACGCCCCAGACCGGCACCCGCCACCTCGCCCTCGCCATCATCTCGCTCGCCATGGGCGGATTCGGCATCGGCACCACGGAATTCACCATGATGGGGTTGCTCCCGGAGGTGGAGCACGGCCTCGRCATCGGCACGCCGGAGGCCGGGCACCTGATTTCCGCGTACGCCCTGGGCGTCGTGGTCGGCGCCCCGGTGCTGGCCGCCGTCGGCGCCAAGCTGCCGCGCAAGTACCTCGCACTGGGCCTCATGCTGTTCTTCAGCCTCGCCAACTTCAGCTCCTTCCTCGCCCCGGACTACGGCACCATGCTGGTGTCCCGCTTCGCCGCCGGCCTGCCCCACGGCGCTTTCTTCGGTGTCGCCGCGGTCATTGCTTCCTCCCTGGTGGCCCCCACCAAGCGCGGCTGGGCCATCTCGATGGTGATGGCTGGCCTGACCGTCGCCAACGTCGTCGGCGTGCCGTTCGGGACCTGGCTGGGCCAGAGCTTCGGCTGGCGGCTGCTGTTCCTGCTGGTTGCCCTGATCGGCATCGCGACCATGGCCATGCTCTGGAAGTTCGTGCCGTTCCAGAAGCCGCACGCAGACGCCAGCATCCGCCGAGAACTCGCGGCGCTCAAGCGGCTGCAGGTCTGGCTCGCCGTCCTGATCGGCGTGGTCGGCTTCGGCGGATTCTTCGCCACCTACACCTACATCGCCCACACCATGACCTCGGTGGCCGGCATTCCCGCCGAATGGCTGCCGCTTGTCGTCGCGCTTTACGGCGTCGGCATGGTGGTAGGCAACATCGTCGGCGGCCGGATCGCGGACAAGTCCGTCATGGGCACCATTTACTGGGTCCTGCCCGGGGTAGCCGTGGCGCTGGTGGTCTACGCGGTGGCCGTGCACTGGCCCTGGTCCGCCTACGTGATGGTCTTCGTCGTGGGCGCCGCCGGCTCCATGCTGGTTCCGGCGCTGCAGACCCGGCTCCTGGATGCCTCCCCCGGTGCGCCGTCGCTGGCCTCGTCGCTGAACCATGCGGCCCTCAACGTCGCAAACGCCCTGGGCGCATTCCTCGGCGGCCTTGTCATCGCCTGGGGCTGGGGCTACGTGGCCCCGGCCCTGGTGGGGGCGGTGCTCGCCATCCTGGGCCTCGGCGTCGCGTTCCTCAGCGGTGCGGTGGAACGCCGGAGGCCGCTGGTCGGGTAGCCCGCACGGCGCGCCCCCGGCCCGGCGGCCCCTGTAGGTCCTGGTTTCTTAGCCTGCGCTGACGCGTTCCAGGTCGGGTTCCAGGTAGATCACTCGTGCCGTCGGCACGGCCTCGCGGATGCGGACCTCGGCGGCGTCGATGGCTGCCGCGATCTGCCGGCCCGAGTCGGCGGCGCCGATGCTGATCTTGGCCGCCACCAGTAGTTCCTCCGGGCCCAGGTGCATGGTCTTGAGGTGGATGATGCGGGTGCCGTCGGATTCGATGGCACCGCGGATCCGGGCGACGTCCGCCTTGGTGGCGGACTCCCCGAGGAGTAAGGACTTGGTTTCCACTGCCAGCACCGCGGCGATCGCCACGAGCAGCAGGCCGATCATGCCGGTGCCCAGGGCATCCCAGATGCCGTTGCCGGTGACCAGTGTCAGGCTCACCCCGAAGAGCGCGAAGACCAGGCCCAGGAGGGCGCCGAAGTCCTCCAGCAGGATGACGGGCAGTTCGGGCTGCTTGGCGTTGCGGATGAACTGGATCCAGCTTTGCTTGCCGCGCAGCGGGTTGGACTCCTTGATGGCGGTCCGGAACGAGAAGGATTCGGCGACGATCGCGCCAAGGAGCACCGCCAGCGGAACCCACCAGAAGGCCCCTTCGATGCCGTGCGGGTCCTGGAGCTTGCCCCAAGCCTCGTACAGCGCGAACAGGCCGCCGACGCTGAAGAGCACGATCGAGACGATGAATGCGTAAATGTACCGCTCCCGGCCGTAGCCGAAGGGGTGCTCCGCGCTCGCTTCCTTTGTGGCGCGCTTGCCGCCGACCAGCAGCAGCAGCTGGTTCCCCGAGTCGGCGACCGAGTGGATGGCCTCGGCGAGCATGGACGAGGACAGCGTCAGGACGAACGCGACGAACTTCAGGACGGCGATTGTCAGGTTGGCGGTTAGCGCCGCGACAATCGCCTTGGTACCGCCGTTTGCAGACAAGAGAGCTTCTCCTCTGGAGATTTTTCGGGATGGCCGCGGTCACCGTGGGATGCCCGGGACCGCAAGGAATACCGTACCCTTTCGCGGCCCGGCACCGCACCGCGGCGGGGCCCCCGCGGCAGGTAACGATTGAGTGTGATGTTGCTGACATGGGCCAACGCCGTGTGTTAGCTTGAAGCCATACTCGGGATTCCTAAGGTGAATGCCGAAGAATATGTAGGAGGAGACATGGGCTTTCTAGGCTGGATCATTCTCGGACTCATAGTAGGTGCAATTGTTAAGGCAGTCATGCCCGGCAGGGTCGGCGGCGGCTGGGTCACCAGCCTCATCCTCGGCGTCGTCGGAGCCATTGTCGGCGGCTGGATCGGCGACCTGCTCTTCGGCGGCGGCAAGATGGAATTCTGGAATCTCGGTTCCTGGATCCTGGCCATTGTTGGCGGCTTGGTAGTCGCCGGCATCTACGGCGCCGTGACCGGACGTAACAAGACCACATAATCTCCCAAGTCACCGCCCCGGCAGCAGTGCCGCAACGGTGAAGGAACGACGGCGGGGCCGCACCGATTGGTGCGGCCCCGCTGCCGTTCCTGCTTAATTCTTGGCCCTAAGCCTGAGCCGGGCGTTGCTGGGACCGGGCGCTGGCGTAGAGGCAGACCGTCGCCGCAGTACCGAGGTTGAGGCTTTCCGCATCCCCGTAAGCCGGAACAGCCACCCGGTGGTCTGCCAGGGCAAGTTCCTCCTCCGACAGGCCCTGCGCCTCGTTGCCGAACAGCCACGCCGTCGGCTGCTCCAGTGCGTAAACGGAGCCGGCGTCGGATAGGCCCAGGCGCCGCGCTGTGTTCTCGTCCTGCAACCGGTCCAGGTTCAACTGGCCGTAACCGTCCGCCGCCAGGACGCCGATCCCCCGCTCCTTACACCGTGCCGCGACTTCCGCGGGGTCTGCGCCCAGGACAACGGGGAGGTGGAAGAGCGAGCCGGCGGTGGAACGCACCGCCTTCGGGTTGTAGATGTCCACGCTGGACCCGGTGAGGACCACGGCGCCGGCGCCGGCGGCGTCGGCGGCACGCAGCACCGTTCCCGCGTTTCCGGGATCCCGGACCTGGCACAGGACCGCGACCAGCTGCGGAGCCGCGTCCAGCACCTGATCGAGGCCGACGTCCAGGAAACCGCAGACCGCGAGTATGCCTTGCGGGGTGACCGTGTCCGCCATCGCGGCGAGTACCTCGTCGGTGGCGAGGTAGGCCGTGGTGCCTTCTGCGAGGGTCTCCAGTTCCGGGTGCCGGTCCAGGCAGGACTCGCTGGCGTACACCTCGTAGACGATCCCGGGTTCCCCCGCGGCGAGCCGCTTCTGATGCAGCTTCAGGGCCTCACGTACAGCCTGCGGGCCCTCCGCCAGGAATTCGCGGCGCTTTAAACGGGCCGGGCGCCCGGCAAGCTGTGCCACCTTCCTCACCCGATCGGCTCGGGGGTTGGAGAGTGGAAAGTCTTGCGGGCGCCCGGATTCGTTCATAGTAGAACCTTAGTTGCTCTCGCGAGCGGTTCTAGAACGGCCTAGCTTTGAGTCCGTTGCTACTCGGCGGCCTTTGCGGCAGCCGGCTTCTTCGCGGCGGGCTTCTTCGCAGCCTTCGGGGCCGCGGCAGCCTCGGCCTGGACGGCCGGAGCGGACGTGTCGGCCGGCAGCGAGTCCTTGGCGACCTTGACCAGCGCGGCGAAGGCGTTGGCGTCGGAGACGGCCAGCTCGGCCAGCATACGGCGATCAACCTCGACCTCAGCGGCCTTGAGGCCCTGGATCAGGCGGTTGTAGGTCAGGCCGTTGGCGCGGGATGCAGCGTTGATGCGCTGGATCCACAGGCGGCGGAAGTCGCCCTTCTTCTTCTTGCGGTCGCCGTAGCTGTACACAAACGAGTGCAGCAGCTGCTCTTTCGCCTTGCGGTACAGGCGTGAACGCTGTCCCCGGTAGCCCTTTGCGCGTTCGAGGATAACCCTGCGCTTCTTGTGGGCGTTGACCGCCCTCTTCACACGTGCCACGTGCGTACTCCTTCGAAAATATCTGATCCCAAGCGTCTACTGCCGGATAACCGGCTGGCCTGAGAAGCCGTTTTGGTAGTGGACCGCTGCCGGATGGCAAGCAATCCCGAACTTGGAACTTAGATGCCGAGCATCTTCCGGATGACCTTGGCGTCGCCCTTGAAGACGATCTTGTCGCCGGCGAGGCGACGGGTCAGCCTGGAGGACTTGTGCTCGAGGTAGTGGCGGCGGTTGGCCTGCTGGCGGCGCAGCTTGCCGCTACCGGTCAGCTTAAAGCGCTTCTTAGCACCGCTGTGGGTCTTCATCTTCGGCATGGGAACCGATCTCCTTACGTATCCGCAGACCAGGTCTGCAGTCTTTCGCGCAGCCACCCCTGCGGGCGGCGTGCTGGTTGCTTACTGCCGGACATTTCTGTCCGGCAGCCGTGAACTAGTTGGTCTTCTTGCTGGCCGGTTTCGGGGCGGCCTTGGGGGCCGCCGGCCGTGCCGCAGGCTTCGGAGCCGCAGGCCGGGCAACCGGCTTCGGTGCCGCAACCGGCTTTGGAGCCGGCTTCTCTGCCGCCGGCGTTGCCTCCGCCGCAGGCGCCTTCGGAGCGGCTGCCTTCGGGGCTTCCTGCTTCGGAGCAGCAGCCTTGGGAGCGGCTGCCTTCGGGGCTTCCTGCTTCGGAGCAGCAGCCTTGGGAGCCGCGGCCTTCGGGGCTTCCTGCTTCGGAGCAGCAGCCTTGGGAGCCGCGGCCTTCGGAGCCTCCTGCTTCGGAGCAGCCGCCTTGGGAGCCTTGGGGGCTTCCTGCTTCGGCTGTTCCGGGGCGGCTTCGGCCGGAGCCTTTTCGGCTACCGCGTCCTCGGCCTCGGGCGTCTCTGCGGCGGGAGCAGCAGTTTCCGGCGCTTCCGTCTCAGTTGCCGCCGGCGTTTCGGCCTCGGTCCGGACCTGGAAGCCTTCCGGAAGAAGGTCGGCGAGCGACTGCGTCAGGGGCGCGTCGCCGCCTGCCGTGTCGATGCGGCCCGTTACCTTGGCTTCGTTCTCGGCCTTGGCTTCTGCCCGCTGCGTGGCGCGGCGGGCCTCTGCCTTGGCTTCGGCCTTGTTCTTCAGCGGACCCACGACCATGACCATGTTGCGGCCATCGATGCGCGGGCTGGACTCCACGACGCCCACTTCGGCGACGTCGTCGGCAAAGCGCTGGAGCAGGCGGATGCCCATCTCGGGGCGCTGCTGCTCACGGCCGCGGAACTGGATCATGGCCTTGACCTTGTCCCCGGCGCCGAGGAAGCGGAGTGCGTGGCCGCGCTTGGTCTCGTAGTCGTGGGTGTCGATCTTCAGGCGGAACCGGATTTCCTTCAGGACCGTGTTGGTCTGGTTCTTCCGGGCCTCGCGTGCCTTGACGGCGGCTTCGTACTTGTACTTGCCGAAGTCCATCAGCTTGCACACCGGAGGCTTTGCCTGCGGTGCAACTTCAACGAGATCAAGGTCGGATTCGGCAGCCAAACGCAGGGCATCCTCGATACGGACAACTCCCACTTGTTCACCTGCAGGGCCGACCAGCCGCACCTCGGGGACGCGGATACGCTCATTGATTCTTGGCTCGCTAATGTTAAAGCTCCTGTGTTCGTGAGGGGTGCTCAGCCGGCAAATGAAGAAGGCCCCCAATTGCCGGTGCAATCGGAGGCCTCGAAGATCGGAACTGCCGGCCTCTTGACGAGGCGGCATGCGTCCACCGCCAGGCATGATGCCCGGGGCGAATGCCCGACCAGTACCCGGCAACCTTGATTCCTGAGGAATACTCGCGGCTGACGCGGGTGGGAGAGAACTCCGCTTGCGAACTGGAAAACTATTCTACAGAAAAAAGCCCGTTCAACGCACAGGTGCGTGAGCGGTTCAACGTTTGGCTTCAACGCTGAGCTTTTGCTTCCAGCAGAATAACGACATCCAGTCGGTCTGTGACAAGCTTACCAGCATGAGCACAACAGATAGTAATTCACACGTTTACCAGCCTGCCGACGCCCAGGGCGACGTTTCCCAGCAGATCCGGGACATCTCCGAGGTCCCCGCGATCGAGGTCATCACCACCGCTGCCGTCCACCTCATGAGCGCCGCCGCGGTGAAGCTCGGCCTCGCCGCCGAGGACAACGCCGAGGAACTCAAGGACCTGGACGAGGCCCGCAAACTGATCACCGCGCTGGCCGGGCTGGTCACGGCGGCCGCCCCCGAGATCGGCTCCCAGCACGCGGGGCCGTTGCGTGACGGCCTGCGCTCCTTGCAGCTGGCCTTCCGCGAAGAATCCGCCATCCCGGACGCGCCCGGCAAGGGTCCAGGCGAGAAGTACACGGGCGCCGTCAACTAATAGCGGCAGACAACGGCGGCGGGCGGACCGGATCGGTCCGCCCGCCGCCGTCGTTAACTGGCCTGCCGCCCCGCAGCGCGCCCCGCGCCGTGCTGCTCAGGCTGCGGCGAGTCGGCTCCGGCGGCGGCGCTGCAGCACGAGACACGCGAGGCAGAGTACGACGCCGGCCGCCCCCACCGAGACGAAACCTGCCCCCGGGCCGACGCCGTCGATGAAGAGCCCGGCCAGCGGGGCGCCGAATGCGACCCCGCCGGTGAGGGCCGAGCCGTACCAGCCCATCGCCTCGCCGCGGCGGCCCTCTTCGACCAGTGCCGCCACCTTTTCCGACGCGGCCGAGAGTACCGGGGCGCACAGCAGGCCCGGCAGCAGGGACAGCAGTGCGAGCGTCCAGGTGTCCCGCGCGAACGCCATCGGGATGGTCAGCGCGGACATGCCGAGCAGCAGCAGGATCGGTGAGACGGGCCGGTGCATGGCCCCGTAGACCAGGCCGCCCAGCACCGACGTCCCGCACCAGAAGAGGAAAACGATGCCGATTTCGGACTGGTGGCCGCCGGTCTGGAGGGCGGCGACGATCCCGACGTCGCTGCCGCTGAGCACCATGCCGGCACCGGCCGCCACGGCGAAGACCGCCGCCACGGCGGCCGTGAACCAGCTGAAGTTGCGGGCTACCTTGTGCCGCAGGCCGAGGCGGGCCTGCCGCCGCTGTTCTGCGGCCGCCAGCGGGGCCAGTTCTGCCGCTGCCTCTTGCAGGTTGGCGGGCGCCGCGGCAACAATGGCGGCCTCCGCGCCTTCCTGCTGGGCCGCTTCGAACTCGGCCTCCGACTCGGCGTCGGGTTGGGCGCTGCGGGTGGGCGGGTTGATCCAGATCAAGAACAGGCCCGCCAGGGAGGTGGCGACGCCCACCACTGTCAGTCCCAGCACGGAGAAGCCCGCGGTGGCGACGATGGCGCCCACTGCAGGGCCGATCATGAACACCAGTTCGGTGCTGATTGAGTCCAGGGCGAAGGCCGTCCGGCGCTGTTCACCGCGGGCCAGGATGCCCAAGGACTGGCGCACGACGCTGAAGATCGGCAGCGTGAGCAGGCCGCCGACGAAGACCAGCGGCAATAACAGTTCGTAGCTGACGTGCGGCACTATCGACCAGATGACGGTCTCGGACACAACCGACGGGATGAGGGCCCGGCGGAGCCCCACGGTGTCTACGCGGCGACCGCGCCAGGGGGCGCCCACGGCGATGCCGATCGTCATGACGGCGGCGGCCGCACCGGCCGCGGCGTAGCCCTGACCCAGGGTGAGGACGATGTGCAGGGTCAGCAGCACGCCCGCGACTGAGTGCGGGATCCGGGCGACCATGCCGACGAGCAGGAGGTTCCTGATGGGCCTGACTGCCAGCAGGTCACGGTATAGCGCGAAATTCACGGGACTGCATTCCTTCTTGTACTGCCCGCGACAGCACCGGCCGGTCTCCGTGCCGGCCGGAGGCTATGGTGCTGCGCGCTGCAACTTGATTTCGATCGAGTCAACCCGTTCGGCGAAGATCTCATTCCGGGCCCAGTCGTTGTTGAGTGCCGCCACCAGGGATTGCACCGCGGCGGCATCGAGCCCGTCCTCAAGGTACAGCACCAGCCGCAGTTCCGGGCCCGCACCGCCGCCGGGCAGATGCCTGCCGCCGGCCTGCGCCGACGCCACTCCGCCGCCAGGGCGGATTTCCACGTGCCGGAGCACCGGAAAGCCGGCCGTCGCGGCCCGTGCGGCTTCTTCCACCGCCGGGTCGCTGTAGCTAGGTGTCCACTCCTGCTGCCGCGCCAAGGCCCAGACGGCGGGCCGGCGCACCACGAAAGTGGCTGCGGAACCAGGATCCAGGACGAGCAGTTCGGCGCCTTCGGCGACGGCGGAAAGGGCAGCGCGCGCAGCGTACACCGCGACGGGCCGGGCCTCCGAGTGCCAGGCGGCGAGGGCCGCGGCCGAGGTGAATACCGGCAGCACCGTCCGGCCGTCGGCGGACCGGAGTGTTACAAGGGCCATGTCGGCCTGTTTGTCGCCGTGCAACTCCTCGCCGTGGGTGCCTGCGACGGCATCGCCTTCTTCGGCGAGCCGGGCAAGGATCGGCACGAAGACGCGAGCGGTGGCCAACGAAGCAACCACCGCAGCCTCGTCACCGCCGCCGGTTTCCAGGGCCGCCAGCGCCGCGAGGTAGCCGGCGTCGGGGGCGCCGTCGTCGTCCTCGAAGTTGTGGATCTTGGCGTCTTCGCCGCTAAGGCTCCGGCCGGCCCAAGGCTGGCCGGCCGAGTCCGTCGCTCCTCCGGCGCCGGCGAGGGCGGCGGCGATGTGGCCGGGCAGCGGGCGCCCACCGGGCGGGGTACTGTGCTCCATGGCGGCGGCGGGCCTAGCGGCGGCCGGCGGCGTCGAGGGCTTCGGGGAGGGTGAAGTTGCCGTTGTAGAGGGCTTTGCCGACGATGGCCCCCTCGACGCCGAGCGGGACCAGAGAGCGCAAGACCAGGAGGTCCTCGAGGCTGGAGATGCCGCCGGACGCCACAACGGGTTTGCCGGTGCGTTCCACCATTTGGCGCAGCAGTTCGACGTTGGGCCCCTGCAGGGTACCGTCCTTGGTGACGTCGGTGACGACGTAGCGGGCACAGCCGGCCTCTTCCAGTCGGCCGAGGACGTCCCAGAGGTCGCCGCCCTCCTGGGTCCAGCCGCGGCCGGCGAGGGTGGTGCCGCGGACGTCGAGGCCGACGGCGATCTTGTCGCCGAAGCGCTCGATCACCCGGGCGGTCCATTCGGGATTTTCAAGCGCCGCGGTGCCCAGGTTCACGCGGGCCACGCCGAGGTCCAGGGCTTTTTCGAGGGACTCGTCGTCCCGGAGCCCGCCGGAGAGCTCTACCTTGATGTCGAGCCGGCCCACGACCTCACGGAGCAGGTCGGCGTTGGAGCCGCGGCCGAAGGCGGCGTCCAGGTCGACCAGGTGGACCCATTCGGCACCCTGGTCCTGCCAGTTGAGTGCGGCTTCCAGCGGCGTGCCATAGCTCGTTTCGCTGCCGGCTTCGCCCTGGACCAGGCGGACGGCCTGCCCGTTCACGACGTCGACGGCGGGGAGCAGCTCAAGTACCGGAAGCGGGGTTTCGGTGGTCATCGTGGGGTCCTCATGGTGTTGGGCGGTCAGGAGTGTACCGGGCTCAATTGGCCGGCAGCGTCAGGAGATAGGCGGCCAGCAACGACATCCCGGCCAGGACATAGAACGCGATCTGGACCCACAGCGGGCTCTTCTGCTGCCGGAAGGACAGGGCGCCGCCAACCAGCAGGCCGGCAAGGCCCATCAGAACCAAGGACCACATCTAGGCGGTCTCTTCCGGGGCGGCGCCCGCGGCGGCGCCGTCCTTGGCGCCCGCCCGCAGGCTGTCCACCCAGTTGCGGAGCAAGCGCGCGCCCGCGTCGCCGGATTTCTCCGGGTGGAACTGCGTGGCGCACAGCGGGCCGTTTTCCACCGCGGCGATGAACGGCGCGCCGTGCTCGGACCAGGTGACGAGCGGGGCAGCCATGCGCGGCTGGACCACGTCGAAGTCCCAGTGCTGGACGCCGTAGGAGTGGACGAAGTAGAAGCGTTCGTTTTCAACGCCGGCGAACAGCCGGGACCCCTCGGGCACAGTGACAGTATTCCAGCCCATGTGCGGCACGACCTCGGCCGGCAGGAGCTCGACGGTGCCGGGCCACTCCCCCATGCCCTCGGCGACGGTGCCGTGTTCCACTCCGGTTTCGAAGAGGACCTGCAGCCCGACGCAGATCGCGAGCACGGGCCGGTGGCCGGCAACGCGGCGGCCGATCATCCGCAAGGCGTCGACGGCCTTGAGTTCCTTCATGACGGTTTCGAAGGCCCCGACGCCGGGCACGACGAGCCCGTCGGCATTGAGCACGTCCGCGGGCTTGGCGCTGAGGATGACCTCGGCCCCGGCGCGTTCGAGCGCGCGGACGGCCGAGCGGACGTTACCGGAACCGTAGTCGAGCACGGTCACGGTGGGCTTGCCATCCGGCGATGCCGGCTTCCGGGTGGCATGCGGGTTGATGACGGCGCCGTCCTGGAGCACCTTGCCGGTCACAGGGCACCCTTGGTGGAGGGAATGCCCTCGACCCGGGGGTCCGGCTCCACGGCGGCCCGGAGCGCCCGGGCGAAGGCCTTGAACTGGGCCTCGACAATGTGGTGCGGGTCGCGGCCGGCGGTGACGTTCATGTGCAGGCAGATGCCGGCGTGCAGCGTGATGGCCTCGAAGACGTGGCGGGTCAGCGACCCGGTGAAGTGGCCGCCGATGAGGTGGTACTCCTGACCCGCCGGCTCGCCGGCGTGGACCAGGTAGGGGCGGCCGGACACGTCGACGACGGCGTGCGCCAGCGCCTCGTCGAGCGGGATCGAGGCCTGGCCGAAGCGGCGGATGCCCGCCTTGTTTCCCAGCGCCGTGCGCAGGACCTCGCCAAAGGTGATGGCAACGTCTTCGACGGTGTGGTGGACGTCGATGTGGGTATCGCCGGTGGCCTTGACCGTGAGGTCGATCAAGGAGTGCTTGCTCAGGGCCGTCAGCATGTGGTCGTAGAACGGCACGGAGGTGCTGATGTCCGAGACGCCGGTCCCGTCCAGGTTGATTTCGACCAGCACGGAGGACTCGCTGGTGGTCCGTTCCAGGCGGGCTGTACGGGCCTCGGCAGCGGCTGATCCGGTGTTGCTCATGTGGGGGTGTCCTTTGGATGAAGGCTGGCGCCCGGCGAACAGGGCGCAGTGCGTGGGTCCTGCGTTAAGTCTAGGCGGACTGTACATCCCGGCTGGTCAGGATCCGTTCGAGCGCCTGCAGAAAGGCTGTGGTTTCCGTCTCAGTCCCGGCCGTGACCCGCAGGTGGCCGGGGATGCCGACGTCGCGGATGAGCACGCCGGCGTCCAGGAGTGCCTGCCAGACCTCATGCGGGTTCTCGAGGCCGCCGAAGAACACGTAGTTGGAATCGGAGGCGGCCGGCTTGAGCCCCAGCCGGATCAGCTCCGCGACAATCCGGTCCCGCTGCCGCTTGATGTCCTCGACGTCGGCCATCAGCGCAACGCGGTGTCGCAGGGCGGCCAGTGCCGTGGCCTGGGTGATGGCGGACAGGTGGTACGGGAGCCGGACCAGCCGGAGGGCATCCGTGACCTCCGGTGCTGCCGCCATGTAGCCCAGCCGCGCGCCGGCCAGGGCGAAGGCCTTGCTCATGGTGCGCGAGATGATCAGCCGCTCGCGGCCGGGCAGCAGCGTGAGGGCGCTGGGGGTCCCATCGTGGGCGAATTCGTGGTAGGCCTCGTCGACGATCACGATGCTCTGGCTGGCTTCTCCGGCCTCATAGACGGCCTCCACGACGTCAATCCCCAGGCCGGTGCCGGTGGGATTGTTCGGGGAACAGAGGAATACGACGTTGGGCTTCAGTTCACGGACCTGGCGTGCCGCCGATTCGGCGCTCAGACCGTAGTCCTCGGCCCGGACGCCGACGATGTATTCGGTGTCCGTGCCGGCAGCCAGCAGTGGGTACATGGAGTACGTGGGAGGGAATCCGAGAGCGGTGCGGCCCGGGCCGCCGAAGGCCTGGAGGATTTGCTGGAGGACTTCATTGGAGCCGTTCGCTGCCCAGATGTTGGTGGCGTCCAGTCCGTGGCCGAGATATTCGGCGAGGCCTTCGCGCAGTTCGGTGAACTCGCGGTCGGGGTACCGGTTCAGCCCGGTTGCGGCTTCGGTGACGGCCGCGACGATGGCGGCGCGGACGTCCGCCGGAACGCCATGGGTGTTCTCGTTGACGTTCAGCAGGATAGGGACATCCAGCTGGGGTGCGCCATAAGGGCGCAACCCGCGCAGATTCGTCCGGAGGGGCAGTCGGTTGAGTCGCTCTAGCTGGTCAGTCACCGTCCCAGTTTAAGCGTGTACGGCGCCGGACCCGAAACTGTGACCGGCAGCGCCCGACGTGCGCGGCCGACTCACGCCGGCCGGGGCGGCTCGCCCGGAATCCCGGTCCGGGCGCCGCCTACTTGGTGGGCACAAAGAGCTGCTGTCCGGAGATGACGCGGGGATCGCCGAGGTTGTTCAGCTGCACGATGTCCGCCACGACGTCGCGGGGATCACGCTCCGGGGCCACGGCGCCTGCAATCGCCCACAGTGACTCCCCCGGCTGGACTGTGACCGTGACCGTCGGCGTGAGCGAGAGCCCTGCGGACGAGTCGGCGGCCTTGGCCGGAGCATTCAGGAAGCCGGCGAGTGAAAGCAGGAGGACCGCCAGCAGCATCAGCGGCAATCCGAAAAAGACGAACCGGCCCCGGCGGGTGAGCCGCAGCGGAGCCTGTGCCATGGCAGTGGGCGCAGGCTTCCGGCCGACGAGGGCCAGGCTGCCTGCGTCGTGGCGGACGGCACGCTGGCGGTCGGTATCGCGATCGAAAATGTTATGCGGGCCGAACGACTCGAACTGCGCCCTCGTGGACCGGGCCTGATCGAATGGGCCTTGGTCGGATGGGGCTTGATCGGATGGGGCCGCCTGGACCCTGACCGCCTTGGGATGGGCGGCACGGACGGGAGCGGATACCAGCGAACCGGGAATTGCGCTTACTGCTGACATGAACTGAGCCCTCCTGGACTTATCTGTGCCGCCCGGCGTACTCCACTTACCTGCCGCCAACCGACCGAACCATCGAACGCAAACCTTCGAAACATATTCATTCATCGCAAACTTCGAACATAGGGCCGAACCTCGCGGTTCACTCCCCGCACTCAGATTCGAACATATCTTCGAACCCTGCTGGTTCTGTTTTAGCACTTATGAACGAACATTGTCGAGACTCACTAGAACAAATGTTTGAAAAACCTTGGCGGCTGGCCTATTTTTGAAGCACAGGACAACCACTCGAGTTGATCAACAGCAGTTGACCAGCGGGGTCTGACTTTTTGCAGACCCACTGATTCCGGCCACCACATCGGCCGGGCGGAAATGGAAAGGCGTGGCCAAGATGGCAGCACAAGCCGCCCGTGGGAGGGCCGCCCAGCGCAGCCCCCAGACCGCCCGGGCGCCCAAGAGCCTTACCGTCCGGCAAAAGAAGATCCTGGAGACCATCCAGCGTTCCGTCACGGACAACGGGTACCCGCCCTCGATGCGGGAGATCGGCGACACGGTGGGGCTGGCCAGCCTCTCCAGCGTCACCCACCAGCTTTCCCAGCTGGAGAAGCTCGGTTACCTGCGGCGTGACCCTAAGCGGCCCCGTGCCATGGAAGTGCTGATGCCGCTGACGCTCGATGAGGGCAGCACGAAGATTTCCGGAGTGGGGAAGCCCGGCGGCCTGCGGGCTGTGGGTGGCCTCGCCGTCTCGGAGCTTGCCAGCGCCACGGACACCGCAATGGTGCCGTTCGTGGGCCGGATCGCCGCCGGCGGTCCGATCCTTGCCGACCAGGTGGTGGAGGACGTGATGCCCCTGCCGCGCCAGCTGGTGGGCCACGGCGAATTGTTCATGCTTCGGGTGGCCGGCGATTCGATGATCGACGCCGCCATTTGCGACGGTGACTGGGTGGTGGTCCGGCGCCAGAACGACGCCATCAATGGCGACATCGTTGCCGCGCTGCTCGATGACGAAGCCACAGTCAAGACGTTCCGGCAGCGCGACGGCCACACCTGGCTGCTTCCGCAGAACACCCAGTATGAACCGATCTTGGGCGACCATGCCGTCATCATGGGCAAGGTCGTCTCGGTCTTGCGCTCCCTGTAGCACTCCCCCGCCGCACCGCCACAAAGGCCCCCTCCGGAAACCGGGCGGGGCCTTTGGCGTACCCTACGTGGCGGGCTGCGGGGCAGGGGCCTCGGAGCCGAGGCGTTCGAGGGCGGCGAGGGCTACTGCTTGGTCGGTGGTGGGCCAGAACGGCGGCAGCGCGGCCCGGAGGAACCCGCCGTAGCGCTCGGTGGACAGCCGCGAGTCCAGGACCGCGACGACGCCCCGGTCCGACGTCGAGCGGATCAACCGCCCGGCGCCCTGGGCGAGCCGGATCGCAGCGTGGGTGGCCGAAACACTCATGAAGCCGTTTCCGCCGGACTGGGCCACGGCGCGGGACCGGGCAGTCATCAGCGGGTCGTCGGGGCGCGGGAACGGGATCCTGTCGATCACCACCAGGCGGCACGAGTTTCCGGGGACGTCCACGCCCTGCCAGAGCGACATGGTGCCGAAGAGGCAGGTATCCGGTTCGTCGGCGAACTGCTTCACGAGCCCGGTCATGGTCGACTCGCCTTGGCAGAGAATGCGCAGGCCCAGCCGGGGCCGCATCGCATCGGCAGCCTCTTCGGCGGCGCGCCGGGAAGAGAACAGGCACAAGGCCCCACCGCCGGAGGCGCGGATCAGTTTCTCCAGCTCGTCGAGGGCCTCCGGGGATGTTCCGCGGCCGGGCTTGGGCAGGTGTTTGGCGACGTAGAGAATCCCCTGCTTCGGGTATTCGAACGGGGACCCGACGTCGACGCCGGTCCAGCTGGGAGCCCCCGGCCCCACCAGGCCGAGGCCTCCGGCGGCCGGTTCGAAGGCCGCACCGATCGCCAGCGTTGCCGAGGTCAGGACGACGGTATGGTCGGCGAACAATCCCTCCCGCAGCCGCCCGGCGACGCTGAGCGGGGCCACGTTGATCAGCGCTGGCGCCGAGTCGTCCGGCTGCGAGTAGCCCTGTTGCGGGTCGAAGCTGCTGTTGCGGGAGAACCAGACCACTTCGCGGTTCTCCTTGGCTGCGAGCAGCCGTTCGCACAGTTCCAGGATCACCATCAGGCGGGACCGAGCGAGCTGGCGCCCGCCGTCGGCCGTGCTGGCGCTGTCCCCCTTGGAGTCGGAGAGCGCGGCGCGGCAGGCGTCGCGCAACTGGTCCACGCAGTCGAGCTGCTCGCTGTTCAGGCCGTTCGGCATCAGTCCGCTGGGCACGCCCTCAATGGCGAGTTCAAGGTTGGACGCGGCGTTGTTGAGCGCGTCCACGGTGATTCCGGTGTGCTTGCGGGCGCCGGACGCTGCGGCGTGCACCATGGCCACGGACAGTTGCCCGGACACGGCGCCCGTGACGCGGTCCTGCAGTTCGTGCGCTTCATCCACCACGACGACGTCGTACTCTGGCAGCACCGCCAGGCCTTCGAACGCGCTGACGGCCAGCATGGCGTGGTTGGTGACGACGACGTCGGCGTCGGCGGCGTTTTGCCGGGCCAGTTCGCTGAAGCATTCGGCGGCCAACGGGCACTTTTGCGCGCCCAGGCATTCCATCGAAGTGACGGAGACCTGCCGCCAGGCGCGGTCGGTTACGCCGGGCATGAGCTCGTCGCGGTCCCCAGTCACGGTGTCCTCGGCCCATTCGCGGAGCCGGACCACCTCCTTGCCGAGCTGGGACGACGGGCCGCCCATGGCGGCGGCGAAGTGCGGCACAGAGGTGTCCTCGCCGAGGGAGAACAGCTGGCCCTCGGACGGTTCCTCGGACGGGAAGCCGCCGTCGAGTTTGTGCCGGCACACGTAGTTGGAGCGGCCCTTGACGAGCGCGACCTTCACGGGCCGGTCCAACGCCGGGGTGATGGTCTTGAGCAGCCGCGGCAGGTCCCGGCCGACGATCTGGGTCTGCAGTGCCAGGGTGGCGGTGGAGACCAGGGTCGGTTTGTCACTGACCAGCGAATGGGCGATCAGCGGAATCAGGTAGGCCAGGGACTTGCCCGTGCCGGTGCCTGCCTGGACCAGCAGGTGGTCGCCGGTTTCGATCGCCCGGGCCACCTGCCGGGCCATCTCGTGCTGGCCGTCGCGGCTCTGGCCGCCCATGCCCGCGACCGCCCGGTCGAGCAGTTCCACCACGAACTGCTCGCCGGACGGGCTGTCTTCCGCCGGTTCAGTCATTGCTGACGAAAGAGTCCAGTTCGGCCGCGAGTCCCTCGCGCACCATCACCACGGCACGGGTGCCGGTCTCCTCGTGGTCCAGGCTAATGATCTCGGCGTCGGTCTCGTGCAGTTTGCTGAGCAGGTCCCCCCGGTTGTACGGGATCAACAGCTCCAGCTTGACGCTGGGCCGCGGGATGCCCTCGCTGATGGCCTTCAGCAGTTCCGGAATGCCTTCGCCGGTGCGGGCCGAGACCACGACGTGCCGCGGCTCGCGCTGCTTTAGCCGTTCGATCACGAACGGATCGGCAGCGTCGGCCTTGTTCAGGACGATGATTTCGGGCACCTTGCGGGCGTCGACTTCGCTGAAGACCTCCCGGACCGCGGCGATTTGGCCTTCCGGATCGGGGTGGGACACGTCGACGACGTGCAGGATCAGGTCCGAGTCGGCGACTTCTTCCAGGGTGGAGCGGAAGGCTTCCACCAGCTGGGTGGGCAGCGAGCGGACGAATCCCACGGTGTCGGCGAGGGTGTAGCCCAGCCCGTCGGAGGTTTCGGCCTTGCGGACTGTTGGGTCCAGGGTGGCGAACAGCGCGTTCTCAACCAGGACGCCGGCGTCGGTGAGCCGGTTCAGCAGCGAGGATTTGCCGGCGTTGGTGTAGCCGGCGATCGCCACCGACGGTACCGCGTTACGACGGCGGTTGGCCCGCTTGGTTTCCCGGGCCGGCTTCATCGCGGCTATTTCGCGCCGCAGTTTGGCCATCCGGGTGCGGATCCGGCGGCGGTCCAGTTCGATCTTGGTTTCACCTGGACCGCGGGAACCCATGCCCGCTCCGGCCCCGCCCACCTGGCCACCGGCCTGGCGGGACATCGACTCGCCCCAGCCGCGCAGGCGCGGGAGCAGGTATTCGAGCTGGGCCAGTTCGACCTGGGCTTTGCCCTCGCGGCTCTTGGCGTGCTGGGCGAAGATGTCCAGGATCAGTGCCGTGCGGTCGATGACCTTGACCTTGACGATGTCTTCCAGTCCGCGCCGCTGGGAGGGGGCCAGTTCGGCGTCGACCACCACGGTGTCGGCGCCGGTGGACATCACGATGTCCTTGAGTTCTTGTGCCTTGCCCGACCCCAGGAACGTTCCCGGATCCGGCTTCGCGCGGCGCTGGACGAGCCCGTCCAGGACCTCGGAACCGGCGGTCTCGGCCAGTGCTGCCAGCTCGCGCAGGGAATTCTCGGCGTCGGCAAGCGTTCCCTCGGACCAGAGTCCAGCGAGCACGACGCGTTCCAGGCGCAGCTGCCGGTATTCGACTTCGGTGACGTCTTCAAGTTCCGTCGACAGGCCGGCGGTGCGGCGCAGCGCGTGGCGTTCCTCAAGATCCTGCTGGTCGCCGTCGTAGCTGCTGCGTTCCTCATCGAGCCGCGAAATCGCCTGCGCTTTGCCGAACACCGCCCTGGACTCGCCGGGGTGCCCCGCGTCGTCGCGACCGGCCTTCAGGGCAGGAGCGTCTTTGGACAGGATCCGGTCGATGACAGCCTGGATTTCTGCAGGACTCATGTCCTGGTCGGCTGAATCGGGTCCGGTGTTGGGCTGGCTGGTCATGGTCTCCTTTGAAGGGTCTGCAATTTCAGAATAGTGCTGTTCAGTGCTTCGTGGCGCGGTATTCGCGCTGGGCTGACGACTGTTGGTCATCTATGCCTCCTGGTTGCCGGCGGCTGCGACGCCGCAAACCGGACGGGGCTCCGTGGCGGAGCGGTGAAAGTGGAAGGACAAGGCGTCGAAAACGCGTCGTGGGACAGTGGGAAACCGTCCGTTCAGGACCGAAGACAGCTGCTGCCGCGGCATGTGAGTCCTCGCGATGACTCCAAGCGGCTCTGCTCCAAGTGGGCTGGGCGCCGAGGCGATGCCGGGCATCGCCGGCGGGCGCGCTGAGCGGAAGGTAACTACCTGCGTCGCTGCGGGGACGGGACTCCGAGGAAGAAGCGAAGGCCCGTGCCGGCTACTTGAAGATCAAGATCATGTATTTAACGTTAGCAGACCGTTCCCCGGCCCCGGCACGCGCGGGCCTTGGGCCCGGCTGCGCCGGTTTCCCATTCCGCCGGACGGCCAACTAATCTGGCCAGTTATGGAGTCTGCACACTATTTCAGCGCCCAGCCGGCCGGGCCGTTCACCCGCAAGCCTCTCACCGTGAACCTTGCCGGCGAACAGCGGCACCTGCAGACGTCCTCCGGGATCTTCAGCCCGGACGCCCTCGACAAGGGAACCGCCGTCCTGCTCGCTGATGTCCCGGCTCCGGCACCGCAGGGGAACCTGCTGGACATCGGTTGCGGCTGGGGGCCGATCGCGCTGACCATGGCGCTGAAGGCGCCGCACGCCCGGGTCTTCGCCGTGGACGTAAATGAGCGCTGCGTGACCTTGACTAATGAGAACGCGGCCCTGCTGGGGCTCGGCAATGTCACCGCCAGCACCCCCGGCGAGGTCGACCCGGGGCTGCGTTTCGACACGATCTGGTCCAACCCGCCGATCCGGATCGGCAAGGACGAGCTCCATGCGCTGCTGCTCACCTGGCTGCCCCGGCTGGCGCCCGGAGGTTCGGCGTGGCTGGTGGTGCAGAAGAATCTTGGCTCGGATTCACTTCAGCGCTGGCTCGCGGAGGAGCTGGACAGCAGCTTCGCCGTGACCCGCGAGAGTACGTCCAAGTCCTTCCGCATCCTGCGGGTCAGGAAAGCGTCCCGCTAGCGACGATCACGGCGGGTCCGCTCAGTTCCACGTGCTCGTGGCCGTCCGCGGCCACGAAGAACTTCACGCCGACGACGCCGCCGGGCACCGTGACGTTCCACGCGTCGGGGGCACCCTGGCCGGCCCAGTGCCGGATCGCGACGGCGGCGGCACAAGCACCCGTGCCGCAAGACAGGGTCTCCCCCACGCCCCTTTCGTGCACGCGCATGGTGATGGTGCCGACGCCGTCGTGGACCAGCGGTTCGGACGGCACGACGAACTCGACGTTGGTGCCGTGCGGCGGCGCCGGGTCCACCCGGGGCGCCTTGAACAGCTGGGTGGCCTCAAGCTCCGCGAGCTCAGCCAGCGCGACGACGGTGTGCGGGTTTCCCATGCTCACAGACAGCGCGGGCCTGGCGACTTCGAGCCCGTCGGCGCTGACCAGTGAATCCATGGCGCGCGCGGTCGCCTCGCCCGGGAAGATGAACTCCCAGGGCCCCATGTCGACGGCGTATCCGGCCGCGGTGCGGACAATGGTTTTCACGCCGCCGCGGGTTCCGATGGTCAGCGATTCGCCGGCGGGAAGGTCCACAAGGCCTTCCGCGATCAGGAAGTGGACGAACACGCGGACGCCGTTGCCGCACATTTCCGACAGCGATCCGTCACCGTTGCGGTAATCCATGAACCACTCGGCGGCGGGGTGGGTAGCGAGCAGATCCCTGCCCTCGGGCAGCGACGCCGAGGGCACGGCGCGGATGAGGCCGTCGGCGCCAATGCCGCGGTGCCGGTCGCAGAGGGCCGCCACCTGTTCCGGCGTCAGGGAGAGGGCGCCGTTCGGGTCCGCAATCAGGACGAAGTCGTTCCCGGTCCCGTGACCCTTCGAGAACTTGAGTCCGCCGAGTCCGGTGGTGCCTACGGCAGCGGGGTGGTCAACGGCCGTGGCAAGGGTTTCGTCCATGTTCCAAGGTTACCGTTCCGTCCGGCCCTTACCGGCACAGCGCCGTGGCCGTGGCCACCAGCTCCGGGTCCTGCCAGTCGAGCCAGCGGATCCGCGGGTCGGCGCGGAACCAGGTGAGCTGGCGGCGGGCAAACTGGCGGGTCGCGACGATTGTCGCTTCCGCGGCCTGGTCCTGGTCTGACTCGCCGTCCAGGACCTTGAGGAACTGGGCATAGCCCAGGGCGCGGGAGGCCGTCTTGCCCCGGCGCAGGCCTGAGGCGTCCAGGCGCTGCACTTCGGCGAGGAGCCCGCGCCGCACCATGGTGTGGACCCGCGCGGCGAGGCCCTCGCGCAGCTGCTCCCGGTCCACCTCGAGGCCGATCTGCAGAGCCGGCCGGAAGTACTCGCGGGAGGGCATGAAGGAGCTGAAAGGGCGCCCGGTGAGTTCGAAGACCTCGAGGGCCCTGATGACCCGGCGGGCGTCGCCCAACCGCACGGCGGATACCGGATCAACGATTTCCAGCTGCGAACGCAGGGGTGCGAGGCCGGCGGCTTCGGCCTCCGCCTCGAGCCGGCGCCGGATGGCGGGGTCGGTGCCGGGGAATTCGAGCACGTCGAGCGCGGCGCGGACGTAGAGGCCCGACCCGCCGACGAGGATGGCCCGCTTACCCCGGGCGTGGATGTCCGCGATCACGGCACGGGCCCGTTGCTGGAAGTCCGAGACGCTGGCTTCTTCGGTCACGTCGAGGATGTCGAGCAGGTGGTGCGGCACACCCCGCCGTTCGGCTTCGGTGACCTTGGCCGTGCCGATGTCCATCCCGCGGTAGAACTGCATGGCGTCGGCGTTGACGACCTCGCCGCCCAGAGCCAGCGCCAAGGAAACGGCGAGCTCCGACTTGCCGGATCCGGTGGGTCCGACGACGGCGATCACCGGCGGCGTGGATCCGGCTGCGCCGTCCGGCGCGGGGGCAGGCACGGCCCTAGCGGGTGCGCGCGGGCAGGCTCGGCATGCCCAGTGAGACGCCGGAGCTGCCCCCGGAGCTGCCGCCGGCTGGGGCGCCGCAGGAGTCGGCCTGTGACCTGTCCCAGGCGTCGCCGGCGCGGGAGCGGCGCAGGCTGTAATCCTCCGGGGTCGCCGGGTCGGCGACGAGGTGGAAGGCCGCGGCCTCGGTGATGGTTACCGTGACGAGGTCTCCGGGGCGGGGCGTTTCGGCGCCGTCGGGGAGGGAGAAGTGCACCAGCCGCTGGTCCTGGGCCCGGCCGGAGAGCCGGTGGGTTTCCTCCGCCTTGCGGCCGGACTGGGCCGTAACCATGACCTCGACCCGGCGACCAAGCTGCCGGGCGTTCTCCTCGGCGGCGATCCGGTCCTGCAGGGCGGTGAGGCGTTCGAAGCGTTCCTGCACCACGGCCTTCGGCAACTGGTCCGGGAGCTCCGCGGCGGGCGTGCCGGGGCGTTTGGAGTACTGGAAGGTGAACGCGGTGGCAAAGCGGGACTTTTCCACGACGTCGAGCGTGGCTTGGAAGTCCTCCTCCGATTCGCCCGGGAATCCGACGATGATGTCGGTCGAGATGGCGGCGTGCGGGATCTTCTCCCGGACCTTGTCCAGGATGCCGAGGAACTTGGCGGACCGGTAGGACCGTTTCATCTCGCGGAGCACCTTGTCGGAGCCGGACTGCAGCGGCATGTGCAGTTGCGGCATGACGTTGGGCGTCTCGGCCATGGCGTCGATGACGTCGTCGGTAAAGGCGGCCGGGTGCGGGCTGGTGAACCGGACGCGTTCCAGGCCGGGGATCTCACCGCAGGCGCGCAGCAGTTTGGAGAAGGCCTGCCGGTCGCCGAACTCGACGCCGTAGGAGTTCACGTTCTGACCCAGCAGCGTGACCTCGATCGCCCCGTCGTCGACGAGGGCCTGGATCTCGGCGAGGATGTCGCCGGGCCGGCGGTCCTTCTCCTTGCCGCGCAAGGCGGGGACGATGCAGAACGTGCAGGTGTTGTTGCAGCCGACCGAGATGGAGACCCAGCCCGCGTAGACGGAGTCCCGCTTGGTGGGCAGCGTGGAGGGGAACACGTCGAGTGATTCGAGGATTTCCAGTTGCGCTTCGTCGTTGTGGCGGGCACGGTCCAGCAGCGCGGGCAAGGCCCCGACGTTATGCGTTCCGAAGACCGCGTCGACCCAGGGCGCCCGTTTGAGGATGGTCTCGCGATCCTTCTGCGCGAGGCACCCGCCGACGGCGATCTGCATGCCCGGGTTGGCATCCTTGACCGGACGGAGCATGCCAAGGTTGCCGTAGAGCTTGTTGTCGGCGTTTTCCCGCACGGCGCAGGTGTTGAAGACCACGACGTCGGCGACTTCGCCGTCGGAGCGGACGTAGCCGGCGGCTTCGAGCATGCCCGCCATCCGCTCGGAGTCGTGCACGTTCATCTGGCAGCCGAAGGTCCGCACCTGGTAGGTGCGGGCCGGGAGCGTCGCCGGCAACGGGGTTGTTCCCCCCGCCGTGTTGTCGGCGGCGGCTTCGGCTGGGGAGGGAATGGTCAAACTCACCTGTTAAGGGTACCGGTTCGGCGTCGCCGTGTTTGGCCGCAGGCTGAGTCCGGCCGGGTCAGTCGTGGCCGCCCGCTGCTTCGAGGGCCGCGTCCACGGCTTCGCCGACGATCCGGAAGGCCTGCGAGGGCTGGTAGCCCTTGCGGGCGAGCATGGACGCCAGCCGGCGCACGACCTTGTCCCGCTCCGCGCGGTCCCCGAGGCCCCGCACGTTCCGCAGCTTGCGGACTACGAGTTCCCGGGCGGCGGCTTCCTCATCCTCGTCGCTGACCTGTTCGAGGGCACCGGCCGCGGTCTCCCCGTCGATGCCCTTCTCGGCCAGCTCCCGGCGCAGGGCGCCCCGGGCCAGCTTCCGGGTCTGGGACCGGCTCCGCACCCACATCTGCGCGAACTCCGCGTCGTCGATGAGGCGGACCTCTTCGAAGCGGTCGAGGACGGCTTCGGCGACGTCTTCCGGGATGTTGCGCTCGGCCAGCTTGCGGGCGAGCTGCAGCCGGCTTTTGGCCGAGTTGGTGAGCTGGCGCAACACGACGGCGCGGGCGACGGCGGCCGGATCCGCGTCAACGTCCAGCTCCGGAGCCGGCTCCCCGGCCCTGCGTGAGCCGCCGGGCCGCCCCGCCCGGCGTGAGCCGCCCGGATCGGGGCCCCCGGCGCCGGGGTCTGCGCTGCCGGGGTCCGCGCCGCCGTCAACGACCCAGGGGTCAGGATCCCCGGAAGGAAATCCTGACCCCTGGCGGCGTCGTGCGGTGGAGCCCCGGCTGTTAGAAGCCGTCAACGGCCTTCAGCTTCGGCGATTCCTCAGGTTCGGCAGCCTTGACGCCGACACCGAGCTTTTCCTTGATCAGGCGCTCGAGTTCCGAGGCGAGTTCCGGGTTGTCCCGCAGGAAGCGGCGGGAGTTCTCCATGCCCTGGCCCAGCTGGTCCCCGTCGTAGGTGAACCACGAGCCGGACTTCTTGATCAAACCGTGCTCGACGCCCATGTCGATGATGCCGCCCTCGCGGGAAATGCCCTGGCCGTAGATGATGTCGAATTCGGCGATCTTGAAGGGCGGAGCCATCTTGTTCTTGACGATCTTCGCCTTGGTCCGGTTGCCGACCGAGTCCGCGCCCTCCTTGAGGGTCTGGATGCGGCGGACGTCGATGCGGATCGAGGCGTAGAACTTCAGCGCCTTGCCACCGGTGGTGGTTTCCGGGGAGCCGAAGAACACACCGATTTTCTCGCGCAGCTGGTTGATGAAGATGGCGGTGGTCTTGGTCTGGCTCAACCGGCCGGTGATCTTACGCAGCGCCTGGCTCATCAGGCGGGCCTGCAAACCGACGTGGCTGTCGCCCATGTCGCCTTCGATTTCGGCGCGAGGCACGAGGGCGGCGACGGAGTCGATGACGATGACGTCCAGCGAACCGGAACCGATCAGCATGTCCATGATCTCGAGGGCCTGCTCACCGGTGTCCGGCTGGGAGACCAGGAGCGCGTCGGTGTCGACGCCGAGCTTGGCTGCATATTCCGGATCGAGGGCGTGCTCGGCGTCGATGAAGGCGGCGATGCCGCCCAGCCGCTGGGCGTTGGCTACGGCGTGCAGCGCGACGGTGGTCTTACCGGAGGACTCGGGGCCGTAGATCTCGACCACACGGCCGCGCGGCAGGCCGCCAATGCCGAGGGCCACGTCCAGCGCAATCGAGCCGGTCGGGATGACCTCGATGGGCGCGCGGACTTCGTCGCCCAGGCGCATCACGGAGCCTTTGCCGAACTGCTTGTCGATCTGGGCAAGCGCTGCGTCGAGCGCCTTCTGGCGATCCGGGGCTGCGGCCATGATTCGCACCTCTAATACTTTCTCGCTGGAGAGTGGCCGTCACGGCCGTTGTAATGTCATCACTGACGCTAGTGGCGGCCACTGACAAAGTTGCCGCCGTCGTCGCGTATGTGGAAAACGCTCTGGAAAAAGCATAGCCCGACCCGAACAGATATTCGAACAATCGGACGGCGTGTCAGGCTGGCTCGTGGCAGTCGTCACGGCAGCTTTCCCGCTCTTTTCCCGAGTGCCGGCGCGGGCGTCAGCGCGGCTTCACGTCGCGGCCGAGCCGCCGCTCGGCGGGGACGTCCTGGACATCGCACAGTGCCAGCCAAACCTGCCTGGGCGGCACGCCCGCACTGAGGGCCTGGTCCGCGGTGCGGCCGCCCACGCCCGCCAGCACGAGCGAGTTGCTGAGGACACGGGAATATCCCGCCCCGAACTCGTCGTCCATTAGGCGCCAAAAGTCACTGATTCTCACCGGTAGAGTCTCTCACGGACACGGCACCTAGAATGGTTGCTATGAGCAACCCACACGACGCCACCCCCGCGGCGGCGCCAGTTTCCGGGGCCCGAGATGCCTCCGCGGAGGAGGCGCTGGCCGCCGTCGAACGCCAGTTGAGCATGCTCTGGCGGCGTGCCCGTTCGGTGTCACAACAACTCTCCCGCCGGGTCCATCCCGAAATGGAGCCGGCCGCCTATGGGCTGCTGTCGGTGCTCCGGACCAGGGGCCCCATCCGGCTGACCGAGCTGGCCTCGTCGATCGGCGTCGGGAAGCCCTCGGTAAGCCGGCAGGTCGCGTTCCTGGAGGGCTTGGGGCTGGTGGCGAAGGAAGCCGACCCGCTCGACGGCCGGGCGCAGGCCATCAGCCTGACAGCCAAGGGCGAAGAGAAGATGCATCTGGTCCAGGATGCCCGGCGCGAGGTGTTCCGCGAACGGCTGGCGGAGTGGCCCACCGGAGAACTGGAGGCCTTTGCCTGCTACATGGCGAAGCTCAACGCCAGCTACGAACGCGACGGGTTCCCGCGGGACGAAGTCCTGTAGTCCCGCCCCGCAGGGCGCTTCCGGGACCCGGCCCCGGAGCAGTTCCGCGGCACGGAAAAGGTCCCCGGCACACCGCCGGGGACCTTCCTTGTAGTTATGGGGGTGGGGCTAGCGCGCCCCGGAGAGCATTCCCGTGGCCAGCTCGTCGTTCAGCTCACGGTCCAGGTCCCGGGCGTAGCGCTGAGCGAATTCCTGGGGCACGGTGTCCGGCACTACGACGCCCTCGGCCACGGCGACGCGGTCGCTGACTTCGCGGAGCATGATCGACAACGGGACTTCCAAGGCCGAGCAAATCGAGGAGAGCAACTCCGAGGAGGCTTCCTTCTGGCCGCGTTCCACTTCACTCAGGTAGCCCAGGGACACCCGGGCGCTGTGCGAGACTTCGCGGAGGGTACGGCCTTGGCGTTGGCGGACATCGCGCAGCACATCACCGATTTCGTGACGAAGTACGACCATCTTGCGCTCCTTCTGTTCGCTCTTTGCCTGATCGGCGAGGCCCACATCCTTCCAGCGGACAACGCCGTTTACGGATACGGGCTGCTTTACCATCTGTATCGCCTTGCTCCCTCGTTTGTCCGGTCCGCCGTTGACTGCGAACCGTGTAATGACTTCATCCTAGGCGCCACCCTTCTTCATGGGCGACACAATGTAACAACTATTCGGAATCGACTTTTGTTCCCGGCAACTTTACCCGCGGTAGCTTACCGACGACACGGATTCGAGCAGCCGCTCAAGGGCGGCGCCGCAGGCCAGCGCGCGGATCTCTTGGCGGCTCCCCTCGAACTGGTACGCGAACGACGTCGTGCCTCCCGGTGTGGCCAGGCCGATATACACCGTCCCCACGGCCTTGCCGTCGTGCGGCTCCGGCCCGGCGACCCCGGTGGTGGCCACGCCGACATCGGCGCCGCAGGCGGCGCGCGCCCCCGCGGCCATCGCGGCGGCAACCTGTCCGTCCACGGAGCCGAGGGCGTCGAGGACCTCCCGGGAAACCCCCAGGACATCGGCTTTGACCGAGTTCGCGTATGCAATCACACCGCCCTGCAACATGGCGGAGGCGCCGGGCGTGTCGGCGAGCACGGCGGCGACCATGCCGGCGGTGAGGGACTCCGCCGTCGCCACCGTCAACCCGCGCTCGATGGCGCGGCCCACCGCCTGTTCGGCCAGGCGGTGGAGATTCGGGTGGAGGCCCGGATGGGCGGCGGGCTGCGGAAGACTCATGGTGTCCCTTCCTGGAGCTGCTGTTTTCTGGCCTTGATGCCGCTGGCGCGCAACTTGAGGGCCTCAACGACATATTCGGCGCCGGTCCAGACGGTGATGGCCAGGGCTGCCATCATGACCGCGAAGGCCAGGATTCCGAGCCACGGGGCGATCGAGGCGAGCGGCATGACGTACAGAAAGATCGCCGCGGTCTGCACCAGGGTCTTGAGTTTGCCGCCGCGGGAGGCCGGGATGACGCCGTAGCGGATCACGAAGAAGCGCAGCGCCGTCACGCCCCATTCGCGGACCAGGATCAGGACCGTCACCCACCACGGGAGTTCGCCCAGGAGCGAGAGCATCACCAGCGCCGACCCGATCAGCAGCTTGTCCGCGATCGGATCCGCGATCTTGCCGAAGTCGGTGACGAGGCCGCGGCTGCGCGCAATGTCACCGTCGAGTTTGTCCGTGTAGATCGCCACCGCGAAGACGGCGACGGCGGCCCAGCGCCACGCTCCGTTCTGCGCCTGCAGGCCGGGCGCATCGGCGACGAGGAACCAGACGAAGAAGGGCACCAGCGCAATCCGCAGCATCGTCAGAATGTTGGGCAGGTTCCAGATCCGCGCTGCGGATCCGGAGTGGGTTTCGGCGCTAGTCACCCTCCTAGGCTACCGTCTCCGCCGACTACCGTCCGGTGAGCGACCAGGCGTCCTCGGATCCTTCGTCGTCCTCGCCGCCGCCGTCGGCGCCGTCGTAATATTCGACGCTTTGGGTGCGGTTGTCCAGATCGGCGGCCACCAGGTCCTCGGCGTAGCCGCCCTGCGCGATGTTCGCGTTGGCGTTCTCGCTCAGCGCGGCGGTCTGGGAATCGGCGATCACCGGCCCCTGCTGGCCCTTCATCGCGGCCAGGACGGCCGCGAGGTCGTCCGGCTTGACCAGCACGTCGCGGGCCTTGGAGCCCTCCGAGGGCCCCACCACTCCCCTGGATTCGAGCAGGTCCATCAGGCGGCCGGCCTTGGCGAAGCCGACGCGCAGCTTGCGCTGGAGCATCGACGTCGAGCCGAACTGCGTCGTGACGACCAGCTCGGTGGCCTGCAACAGCACCTCTAGGTCGTCTCCGATGTCGTCGTCGATCTGCTTCTTCTGCGCCTCGGGGGCGACGTCGTCGCGGTAGACGGCCTTGAGCTGGCCCTTGACGTGTTCGACCACCTTGTGGATTTCGGACTCGGTGACCCAGGYACCCTGCACACGCATCGCCTTGGAGGCGCCCATCGGCAGGAAGAGCGCGTCGCCCTGGCCGATCAGCTTTTCGGCGCCGGGCTGGTCCAGGACCACGCGGGAGTCGGTGACGGAGGAGGTGGCGAAGGCCATCCGGGACGGGACGTTGGCCTTGATCAGGCCGGTGACGACGTCCACGGAGGGTCGCTGGGTGGCGAGCACCAGGTGGATACCGGCGGCGCGGGCCAGCTGGGTGATACGGACGATGGAATCCTCGACGTCGCGCGGGGCCACCATCATGAGGTCGGCGAGTTCGTCCACGATCACCAGCAGGTACGGGTACGGGCGGATGACGCGCTTGGAATCCACCGGCGGGAGGACCTTGCCGGCCCGGACGGCCTTGTTGAAGTCGTCGATGTGCTTGAAGCCGTAGTTGGCGAGGTCGTCGTAGCGGGCGTCCATTTCGCGGACCACCCACTGCAGCGCTTCGGCGGCCTTTTTGGGGTTGGTGATGATCGGGGTGATCAGGTGCGGGACGCCCTCGTAGGCGGTCAGTTCCACCCGCTTGGGGTCCACCATGACCATGCGGACCTCGTCCGGGGTGGCCCGCATCAGGATCGAGGTGATCATCGAGTTCACGAACGAGGACTTGCCGGCGCCGGTGGCACCGGCCACGAGCAGGTGCGGCATCTTCGCGAGGTTGGCCACGACGTAACCACCCTCAACGTCCTTGCCGACGCCCATCACCATGGGGTGGTCCGTGCGGCGGGCGTTCTGGCTGCGCAGCACATCACCCAGGGACACGGTCTCGCGGTCCGAGTTGGGGATCTCGATGCCGATCGCGGACTTGCCCGGGATGGGGCTCAGGATCCGCACATCGGAGCTCGCGACGGCGTAGGAGATGTTCTTGGACAGGGCGGTGACGCGTTCCACCTTGGTGCCCGCGGACAGCTCGATCTCGTACCGGGTCACTGTGGGGCCGCGGCTGAAGCCCGTCACCTGGGCGTCCACGTTGAATTGGTTCAGCGTGTCCGTCAGGGAGGCGACGATGGCGTCGTTGGCTTCGGTTCGCTCCTTGGGGATACTGCCGGGCGTGAGCAGGTCCGACGCCGGCAGCGTATAGGTGACATCGCCGGCGAGGGAGAGCTGTTCGGTGCGCTGCGGGATCGGGGTGGGTAGCGGCGCCGGGGCAACCGGGTTGGCGGGCACGGTGGGCCCCGCCCCCGCGCCGGTCTTCAGCGAAGGGTTCAGCGATCCGGCCGCGATCATGCCGGGGGTCACCAGCGGGATCGCCTCGGTGGCGTTCTCCCCCACGGCCCCTGCCGTGGTGCCGAGGCCCTGGGCCGCCTTGATTTTCTCGACGGCAATCTCCGCCTGGGTGGGCCGCCGAACACCGGGCGCCACGGGCCTGGAACCCTTGCCGCCCCGGGCGCTGCCGGCCTCTGTCGGGTCCTCGTCCTCGACGACGGCGCGTTCGAAGGCTTCGTCGCCGACGTAGCCTTCCAGTCCGGCGTCGTCATCCTGGTTCTTCCCGAAGAGGCGCTTGCGCTTCCTCTTGGGCGCGGGGGCATCGTTTTCGTACAGGTAGCTGCGGTCGTGGCCGTCGTTATCGACTTCTTCCTGCAGATCGATGCCCATCAGGTGCTCATAGGCTTCGCGGAGCCGGGACGGGATGGCGCCAAACGGGGTGGCGGTCACGATCAGCAGCGAGGTGAAGGCCAGCAGTCCGTACAGGGCCAGCGGAACGCCGGCGTGGATGGTGGCCAGCGGAGCGGCCGCGAGGTAGCCCAGCATGCCGCCGGCGCGACGCAGCCCGTCGAAGCCATCGGCGACGGTCGGCTGGCCGCCGATGATGTGCGCCAGGCCGCAACCGGCGAAGGTCATGATGAGGAAACCGATGCCGATCCGGTTGTTGCCACGGCCGTCCACGGGCTGGCGGAACAGGCGGAAGGCGCAAACGAACAGCATCAGCGGCAGGAGCAGCGACATCCAGCCGAACGTGCCGTTGACGATGCCGAAGACCAGGTCGGGGAACCAGCCTTGGAAGCCCCACCAGGCAAACGTGGCGATGAAGACACCGAGCGCGAGGTTGAACAGGGCGGCGCCGTCGCGGCGGTCCGCCGGTTCCAGGCCGCTGACGTCCTGGCCGATCCGTCGGACGCCGGCGCCGACGACGTGGCCGATCCCCAGCCAGGCCCCGGCCACGACCCGCACCAGCCAGGGCTGCCGAGGTTCGACGGCGGCCATCTGCCGGGTACGCGCGGTCCCCTGCGAGCGGCTGGGTTTGGACGCAGCTGCGCCGGAGCCCCGGGCCGGAGAGCTGCCTGGTTTGCCCCTGGAGTTGCCGCTGGAGCTGCCTTTTGGCGCGGAGGAGGTGCGTGTCGCCATAGCTGCAACGGTACCCGACGCAGCTCCCGAACCCGCGGATTTCCGGGGCGGGCGGGGATCATGTTGGGGCAAAGTGGAGCCATAGATCCGGGGCCGGACATGGAAAACGGCCTCCCCCGCCGGTCGCCGTCAGGGGGCGGTGCCGGCGGGGAAGGCCGGTTAGGTGCTGCTCTTAGGCTTCGAGGACCACCGGGATGATCATCGGCTTGCGGCGCAGCTTGCGGTTGACCCAGGTGCCTACCACACGGCGGACAACCTGCTGGAGCTGCTGGGAGGTGTGGTCCCGGTTCTGCACGGCTTCCTCAAGTGCGGCGTTGATCTTGGGGATGATTTCGTCGAAGACGGCGTCATCCTCGGCCACGCCGCGGGCGTGGATTTCGGGCCCGGAGACTACCTTGCCGGTGGCGCGGTGGATGACCGTGATGATGGAGATGAAGCCCTCGTCGCCGAGCGTCTGGCGGTCCTTGAGGTCAGCCTCGGTAACCTCGCCGACGCTGGAGCCGTCGACGTAAACAAAGCCAACCTCAACCTGGCCCACGACGTCGGCCTGGTGATCGCGGAGATCGATGACGGTGCCGTTGTCAGCCAGCAGGATGCTCTCCTCGGGAACGCCCGATTCGAGGGCGATCTTGCCGTTGGCGATCAGGTGGCGCGTCTCGCCGTGCACCGGCATGGCGTTGAGCGGCTCGAGGATGTTGTAGCAGTAGAGGAGCTCGCCGGCGGCGGCGTGGCCGGAGACGTGGACCTTGGCGTTGCCCTTGTGGATGACGTCCGCGCCGAGCTTGAGGAGGCCGTTGATGATGCGGAAGACGGCGTTCTCGTTGCCCGGGATGAGGCTGGAGGCGAGGATGACGGTGTCGCCCTGGCCGACGACGACGCGGTGGTCGCCGTTCGCCATGCGGGACAGCGCGGCCATCGGTTCGCCCTGAGAGCCGGTGGACATCAGAACCACGCGGTTATCCGGCAGGTTGTCGATGTTCTTGATGTCGACCAGGATGCCGTCCGGCACCTCAAGGTAGCCGAGCTTAGCGGCGATGGTCATGTTGCGGACCATCGAGCGGCCGACGAAGGCCACCTTGCGGTTGTGGTTCGCCGCGGCGTCGAGCACCTGTTGGACGCGGTGCACATGGGACGAGAACGACGCCACGATAATCCGCTTGGAAGCCTGGCCGAAGAGCCGGTCCAGGGTGGGGCCGATTTCCTTTTCCGCGGTGGTGAAACCGGGGACGTCGGCGTTGGTGGAGTCGGACATGAACAGGTCCACGCCCTCTTCGCCGAGCTTGGCGAAGTGGCGCAGGTCGGTGATCCGGCCATCGAGGGGCAGCTGGTCCATTTTGAAGTCACCGGTGTGCAGCACGCTGCCGCCGGAGGTGCGCAGGAAGACGGCCAGGGCGTCCGGGATCGAGTGGTTGACGGCCACGAATTCGCATTCGAAGGGGCCGAACTTCTGGACCTGACCTTCGCTCACGATCATGGTGGTCGGCCTGATCCGGTGTTCCTGGAGCTTCGCTTCGATCAGGGCCAGCGTCAGCTGGGAGCCCACGAGCGGGATGTCGCTGCGCAGACGCAGCAGGTAGGGAACGGCGCCGATGTGATCCTCGTGGCCGTGGGTGAGGATGACGGCCACGATGTCGTCGAGACGGTCCTTGATGTAGGAGAAGTCCGGCAGGATCAGGTCTACACCGGGCTGGGTCTCCTCGGGGAAGAGGACGCCGCAGTCAACGATCAGCAGCTTGCCTTCGATTTCGAAGACCGTCATGTTGCGGCCGATCTCGCCGAGACCGCCGAGCGGCACGATCCGCAGGGTGTTCCGGGGCAGTTTCGGCGGCGTGACAAGGCCGGGAAGGGCGGTTTGGGTCATAGTGCACTACTTTCCAGGCGGAGCAGGAGCTGTCTGCGGCTGATCAGGCAAAGTGCCGGATCAGGAGAAGACGAGCCCTGCTTCCGCCAAGTCCTCGCGGATCGTTTCGATCTCGGCATCGCCCGGCTCCACGAGGGGCAAGCGGACAACCGAGTTGGGCAGGACTCCCTGCCACTTAAGAACTTGCTTCGCAGCAACAGCACCCTGAATATGGGTCATCACTGCACGGACCACGGGGTCCAGTTCGAAATGTATGGTGCGGGCGGTGGCAAAATCGCCTGCAAGTGCGGCGTCGATCATCGCACGGAACTGCTTGGTGGCCACATGGGCCGAGACGCTGACAAGCCCCACGGCGCCGGCCGCCATCCACGGCAGGGTCAGTCCGTCGTCGCCCGAGTAAACGTCCAGGTCCGTGTTCGCCATCACGCGGGTCACCGCGGCGAAATCGGCCTTAGCGTCCTTGAGGGCCACGATGCGGGGGTGGTCCGCGAGCCGGATCATGGTTTCCGGCAGGATCGGCACACCGGCACGGCCCGGAATGTCGTAGACCATGACCGGCAGGTCCGCGGCATCGGCGACGGCCTCGACATGGGCCTGAATACCGGCCTGGCTGGGCTTGTTGTAATAAGGCGTGACGATCAACTGGCCATGGGCGCCTGCCTTGGCGGCGCGCTTGGCCATCTCGATCGAGTGCGAGGTATGGTTCGTGCCGGTGCCGGCGATAACCTTGGCCCGGTCCCCCACTGCCTCGACGATGACACGGAACAATTGTTCCTTTTCGTCGTCTTCGAGCGTGGAGGTCTCCCCCGTTGTGCCGGAGATTACGAGGGCATCGTTGCCGTCGTCGACGAGCTTGTTGGCCAGCTCAGCGGACCCCTGATAATCGACCTCACCGTCGTTGGTGAACGGAGTGACCATGGCGGTCACAAGGGTTCCGAACGTGTAGGAACGAATGTCAGAGTCAGCCATAGGAAAAACGTTACCCTGTCCCCTGCTCGTTAGAACAATGGCGCCGGCGTGATGCGCGTCAAATTCGGCCCTCCTGCGCCGTGCCGGCCGGTCGGCCGTGACGCGGCCCCGGAACGGCGCAGTATCGCCCCACGGCGTCTTCGCGCAGGGCTTCGGCCCACGTCGCCAGACGCTGGGCTGCGCGGACATAGTGAAACAACTCCGTCGGAGTAAGTGCCTCCAGATCCGTTTCGGCGAGCCTGCGGGCCAACTCGGCGCCGGGCGGTTGCGCGGCCAAGGCAGTGCCCTCCCGGTGCCACTGGACGTCTTCGGGCGGCTCCCCTGCGACCAACCGCCGAAAAAGAAAATCGACGACGCCGGGGCTCATCGCCTTCAGCACACCGTCGCCGTCGCGTCGACCCTCCGCTGGGCGGGTGGGGTCTGGCTGGTAGGAATCACTCGCCTTGTAGGAAGCGCCTGGAGCCGGTTCTGCTGCGTGGTTCATGCTTGCATAATATTCGAACATATATTCGAATACAACCCTTGCGTGGCCGCCGGCCGGCGGCCGGGTCATCCACTCGGGGGAACTTCCTCATCAATGGGTTGGAACTCACTCGAATTGGGCCGGTGGTTGGTTGGAGCCCGCTTAGGGTGAAGGCATGTTCAACACCATCCGGTCTCTAAGGCTCCTCGCGGCACCGGCCGCGGCCACGACGCTTCTGGGAACACTCCTCATCCTGGAGGAGCGCCATTTCGACCAGAAGAGTGCTTTGCTGTTCGCGCTCCTGACGGCAGCCGCGGTCGCCGAGCTCCTTCCGGCGGCCGCCCTGGGTGTGGTTTTGATCGCCCTGACCCTGCAGAGCCTCAAGGTCTTCCCGGCGGTCCTTTTGTCCGGTGTGCTGAGCTATGCCGTCGTTCCGGTCGTCGTCTTCTTTGCCGTGATCGCGTGGAAAACCCGGCACAGGTGGATCCTCCCCACCTCCGCAGTCGTATTCGCCGGCATTACGACCGTGAACTGGTTCACTGACCAGACCTGGATCAACTTCATTTTCGGCAACCAGATCTATGGCCGGGGAGTACTGCGGTCCGCCACTTACGCTTTTCTGATTTTCGGCGCGTTCGCCGCCCTGAACCTCGCCGCCTGGGCCGGCGGCGTGGCCGTAGTCAACGCATCCAGGAGCCGGAGGGCCCAGCTCGCGGCAGAAGCCCGGCTGCGCGAGACGGCGACCGAACTCGCCGTCGAACAGGAACGCAACAGAATCGCGGGCGAGCTGCACGATGTCCTGGCACATTCGCTGGCGGTCATCGTGGCCCAAGCCGACGGAATCCGCTTCATCCACCGCACAGAACCGGAATCAGTCGAGGAGGCATCAAGGGTCATCGCCGAATCAGCAAGGACCGCACTGGTCGAAACGCGCCGACTGATCGAAGGCTTCTCCACGGACCTAAGCAACCAACCGACCCACACCGTTGAAGATCTCGTGGGACTTGCCGACCGTCTGAGCTCCAGCGGCATGCCCGTCACGATCGAATCGACAGGCGAACCATGGGACATGAGCGCCGCTCAGGAGCTGACGGTCTACCGTCTGGCGCAAGAAAGCCTGACGAACGCGTTCAAGCACGGGAACCGGAACCAGGGAGCACAGCTGCAGTTGGTCTGGAACGAGGCGTCCCTCGAGCTGCGGAGCAGATCGTCGCTGATCACAAATCCGGCAGCGGCGCAGAAGACCGCCCCACCCGGCCGCGGTCTAGCAGGAATGAAAGCCCGCGCCGCAGCCGCCGGCGGCTGGGTGGAAACTGTCCGGGGCGAAAAGACCTTCGAAGTACTGGCCTTCCTCCCGTCGGCCACTCCCGACCAGCACGCCACGGCAACACCCGCGAAGCCTCGCATCCCCGCCTTGGAAGGAGCAAAGCCATGACCGCGGCGCCGATCCGGATTGCCTTGGCCGATGACCAGCCGCTGTTCAGTGCCGGGCTAAAAATGATCCTTCGCAGCCAGCCCGATATGGACCTTGTCGGTGAAGCCACCAACGGGGCGGCCGCCGTCGACCTCGTCCACGCGACATGCCCCGATGTACTCCTTATGGACATCCGCATGCCTGTCATGGACGGAATCACCGCTACAAGGACAATCCTGGCCACGCCCGGAGGAACTGCCACCAAAATCATCGTTCTGACCACCATCCAGCATGACGAAGCCGTTGTCCGCGCCATCCAGGTCGGCGCCGCCGGTTTCCTCACCAAAGACACCACACCAGACTTCCTGCTGGCTGCCATCCGAACGGTTCACTCCGGCCACTCAGTCATCGCCCCGGCCCTCACCAACGAACTGCTGCGCGACTACACCACGCCCTCCTCGGGGAACGACGCGGCACTGGCAGACCTGTCCGGAAGGGAACGCGACGTGTTTCTCCTGACCGCCAAAGGGCTCGGAAACGCCGAAATCGCCGCGTCACTGGTACTCAGCGAGGCCACGGTGAAATCCCACGTCGGCAGCATCCTGGCGAAACTCAAGCTGAAGAACCGCATCCAGCTCGTCGCCTTCGCCTACGAAAACAACGTACTGAACTAGGCGCCAAGATCACTTACCCAGCTACCGAAGCCTTCCCCTAGGGAAGGCCGGCCGCCGCATTGCCCAAAACAACCGAAGGAACCACCATGAAGAAGAAGATCTTCGGCGCTGCCGTGCTGATCGTAGGCACCGGCGCGGCACTGGCCGCTGCCGCGATCCCGGCCGCGTCGGTTACCGCATCACCAGAGCCCATCCCGGGCATCATCCGCCAGGCAGAGGCCTACGCCTCATCCGATCCGATCGCCGAAAAGGGCATGCAGGAAGCTGTCCGGCGCTGCATGGCCAAGGCCGGCTTCGACTACACACCGCCCAGCTCCGAGATGACTATGGACCTCAACGGAGCCATCGGATTCAAACGGCTTACGGTCGACGCCGCCAAAGCCAGCGGCTACGCCAGCACCGGGCCTCAAGGACCCCACGAGCCCGCGCCCGGGTCCGCGGACGGGAAACTCTTCGCCAATCCGGCCTTCACCAGGGCACTCACCGGTCCCGGGGACACCGCGTCAATGACCACGGTGGAAGGCATGGGCACCTCCTCCGGCGGATGCCGCGGCGAAGCCATGACACAGATCTACGGCAGCACGGAAAATTACATGCTCGCCACCGGCGTCGCCTACAACTCAGTTCTCCCGGCCAGCCTGTCCGCCTCCGGCGACTCCGGCATTACCAAAGCCATCGGTGACTGGGCGGCCTGCATGAAAGAAACCCCTTACGCCTCCTTTGCGAACCCGCAGCAGGCCGCCGATGCGGGAAAACGTTCCGGCGGCCAGGAAGAGTTTAGGATCGCCGTGACCGACGCGGTCTGCCGAGACAAAACCGGGTTCCATCCCGCACTGGACAAAGTCTTGGACAAGTACTTGACCACACGCATGCAGGAGCTGGCCCCGCAGATCGCCAAGGTCAAAGAGATTCGCCGGACCGCTGACGCGAAGGCGGCAGTGCTGGGCGCCACTGCATCGAAGTAGCGTTTTACGGAGGACCAGCCGAGTGGCGCCCTGTCAGGATTCGGGGGTGACAGGACGCCGTCGTCCTCTGCGCGTTGACGACGCCCGCGGAGCCGCCCGGCGGACCGGACATGAGACGATCGGACGATGACCTCGCGCGGCACGGCTATACCTTCCCGGACGGCCGGAGGCAAGGCGGTAGCGGCCCGGCTGACCGGCGTCGACGCGGCCCGGGGGCTGGCGTTGCTGGGCATGATGGCCACCCACGTGCTCCCCACGTTCGAATCAGACGCGCAGCTCACTCCCACCTGGGTCGGGCTGGCCTTTTCCGGGCGCGCCTCGGCGCTGTTCGCCGTGCTCGCGGGAATCGGCCTGGCGCTCTCCACGGGAAGGGAGCGTCCGCCGGAGGGCACAGAGCTGTGGGCCGCGCGCCGCGGCATCGCGCTGCGGGCGCTGGTGGTGGGCGCCGTCGGGTTCTCCCTTGGCGGCCTGGACGTCAACATCGCCGTGATCCTGGTCCACTATGCGCTGCTGTTTCTCTGCGTGCTGCCCTTCCTCGGGCTGCGCCCGAGGCACCTTTGGACCCTCGCGGCGGCCTGGTTGCTGGTCACGCCCATCCTGGCCTACCTCCTGCGGCCGTGGCTGCTGGCCGCCGAGCCGCCCTTGCAGCTTGGCCACAACCCCGGCTGGGAGGATCTGGCCACCCCCGCGCGGTTGTTCGGCGACCTGTTCCTGACCGGCTACTACCCCGTCCTGCAATGGCTCGCCTACCTGCTTATCGGCCTGGCGATCGGACGGCTGGCCCTGACGACGGCGGCGGTTCCGGTACTCCTGCTGGCGGCCGGAACTCTTGCCGCGGTCGGCGCCAAATGGCTGAGCCAGGTCTTGATGGAGGACTGGGGTGGCCGGGCCGCGCTGCAGGAGGAGCTGGGCGATCCGGCGTATCCTCTGGCGAGCCTGCTGCAGGTGAATCTCGCGGGAATCAACCAGTCCGGTTCGGCCTGGTGGCTGGCCTCAAGCGCCCCGCATTCGGGCACCACTCTGGACCTGCTGCACACGTCGGGGGTCGCCGCCGCGGTGGTGGGCCTCTGCCTGTTGCTGGGACGGCTCGGCGAGTGGATCCAGCTCGATCTGCTGCTGCCGTTGCGCGGCGCCGGCGCCCTGACCCTGAGCCTCTACACGGCACACCTGTGCGTCATGGCGTCCCTGTCCGGCCATCCGCTCCCCGCCGGGTGGAGCGTAGAAGGCGTGTTTTGGGCGCAGGTCGTCGCCGTGCTGATCCTGGGCAGTGCGTTCGCGGCATTGTCCTGGCGCGGACCACTTGAATGGGCGGGGCATGCCGCCAGCGGGCTGGGCCGCGGTCGGCGGGCCGGGCTCCGCTAAGCCGGGCTCTGCCAGCCGCGGCCGCGCTCAGCGAGGCCGGCGTTCCCGGTGGCGCTAGGCGCCGGTGATGGGCGGAGCGGCGCGGAAGAGGCGGACGGCGTCGCGCATGGACGCCCGGGCGCGCTTGCGGTCGCCGGCGGCGTCGTAGGCGCAGCTGAGCCGGAACCAGGAGCGCCAGTCCCCGGGTTCGGCTTCGGCTTCTTCCCGGTACTTCTCGAATTCCAGGTCCGCGGCTTCCCGGATGATCCGGCCGGCGGGGGTGCGGGGCAGGGTGTCTTCCGGCAGTCCGCCCTCCGCCTCCAGGATCTTCGCCATCCGTTCGGTCCGGGCGCCGAAGAGCAGCTCACGCACCAGCGCCCAGGCCCCGACCACCGGCAACGCCAGGTACGCGAGTCCAAGGCCCTTCGCGACCAGGTTGGCATCGGAGAGCAGCAGCACCGAGCGCTGCAGGGACACGACCAGGTAGAACACCAGCAGGAGCGTCACGGCCCCCACCCAGATCTTGGTGCGGTTGGCCTTAAACCCGGTCAGGACGTTGCCCATCAGAGGCCCAGATCCAGGTAGCCGTCCAGGCCTACGGTAAGCCCCGGGTTCGCCGCGACGTTGCGCACGCCCAGCAGCACGCCGGGCATGAAGGAAGCCCGGTCGAAGGAATCGTGGCGGAAGGTCAGCTGCTCCCCGGGTCCGCCCAGCAGGACCTCCTGGTGCGCCACGAGGCCGCGCAGGCGGACGCTGTGGACGCGGACGCCGTCGACCTCGCAGCCGCGTGCCCCCGGGCGTTCGCTGGTGGTGGCATCCGGGCTGGCCGCGACGCCGGCCTCGGTGCGCTCCGCGGCGATCAGCTGGGCGGTGCGCACGGCGGTGCCGGAGGGCGCATCCAACTTGTCCGGGTGGTGGAGCTCAATGATTTCTACCGATTCGAAGTACCGGGACGCCTTCGCGGCGAAGGCGGACGCGAGGACGGAGCCGAGGGCGAAATTCGGGGCGATCAGGACACCGACGCCGGGCCGGGCCGCGAGGAGCGCCTCAAGCCGTGCGAGGCGGTCCGGGTCCCAGCCGGTGGTGCCGACGACGGCGTGGATGCCGTGTTCGACGGCGAACGCGACGTTCGCTTCGGTGCTTTCGGGGACAGTCAGGTCCACCACGATGCGGGCGCCGGAGTCCAGCAGGGCGTCCAGGGAATCGTTGCGGCCCAGGGCCGCGACGAGCTTGAGGTCTTCGGCGGCGTCGACGGCCTTGACGGCCTCGGCGCCCATGCGCCCGTTGGCGCCCAGAACGGCGACGGCGAGTTGTTCGGTCATGCCATCAACCCTACCGCCGCGGCACGCCCCGGCTGGAACCGGGACCTGGCGTTACCCGCCGGTGCCGGCTCCCGTTACCCGCCGGTGCCGGCTCCCGTTACCCGCCCGTGCCGACCGGTTTTAGCCGCCCGCGCCGACCCACTCGACGGTGCCGTCGGCGAAGAACTGTTCCTTCCAGACCGGAACCTGGTCCTTGATCCGATCCACGAGCTCGGAGCACACCGCGAAGGCCTGCCCGCGGTGCGCGGCCGAGACCGCGCAGACCAGGGCCGGGTCGCCGATCGCCAGCATGCCGATCCGGTGGGCGGCCCAGATCCGCACCGGCTGGGCCGGCCCGTCCGCGGCGGTGGGCGCCTGCTCGGTGATCAGCTGCCCGACGACGTCGGCCATCACCTGGTGCGCCGTCGGATGCGCGGTGTAGCTGAGCCGGAGTACCGGCTTGCCGCCGTCGTGGTTGCGGACGACGCCGCTGAAGCTCACCACCGCCCCGGCCGTGTCCGACTCGACGGCGGCGATCGCCTGGTCCACCGAAATGGGCTCGGCGCTAAGCACGGCGCGCACGATTTCAAAACCGGATTCAGTGTCCATGGCTGCCTTCCAGCTGGTCGCAGAGGTGTCCGATGATCGGATCCAGCACGCTCAGGCCGTCCATGACGCCCTTCGGGGATCCGGGAAGGTTGATGATGAAAGTGCTGCCGGCGGCGCCGGCGTGCCCGCGGCTGAGCATGGCCATGGGTGTCTTGGCTGTGCCGGCGCTCCGCAGGCCTTCCATGATGCCGGGAATCTCCCGGTCCAGGAGCGGCAGCGTCTGTTCGGGCGTGGCGTCGGTGGGGCTGAGCCCGGTGCCGCCGCTGGTGATAATGACGGCCGGGTGCTGGGTGAGCAGCGCGCGCAGGGCCCCGCCGACGGGCTCGCCGTCGGGCACCACCATCGCGGGGAAGGGCTCGAAGCCGTGTTCGGTCAGCCAGTCGGCGATGACGGGGCCGGTGAGGTCTTCGTAGATGCCGGCGGCGGCCCGGGTGGAGGCGATCACGATGCCGGCCCTTCGGCCGGTGGCCTCGCCGTGGCGGTGTGGTTCGGGCTGGTTCATTCCTGGAAGGGTCACAGTGTCCAGTCCCCGCTCTTTCCGCCGCTCTTGGCCAGCACCTTAATGTCCGTCAGTACCGCGCGCTTGTCCACGGCCTTGATCATGTCGTACACGCTGAGGGCCGCGACCGAAGCCGCGGTGAGGGCTTCCATCTCCACCCCGGTCACGCCCCGGGTCTTAACCGTGGCGAACACCGTGACCGAGTCGTCACCGAGTTCGAAGTCGACGGTGACCTTCGTGATCGGCAGCGGGTGGCACAGCGGGATGAGGTCAGCGGTTTTCTTGGCGGCCAGGATCCCGGCGACCCGGGCAACGGCCAGCGCATCGCCCTTGGGCAGTTCACCGGCGCCGAGCAGTGCCAGGACTTCGGCCGTGCTGTTCACGGTGGCGGTGGCGGTGGCCTCGCGCGTGGTTTCGGCCTTGTTGGACACGTCGACCATCTGGGCGGTGCCGTCCTGCCGGAGGTGGGTCAGTACCGGTTTGTCCGGTGAGTTGTTCTCTGCTGGGTTCACAGCATCCATACTTCCACCTCGTCGCCCGCGGCGAGCGCTGCGGTTCCCGCCGGGATATGCACCAGGGCGTTCGCCCGGGCCAGGGCGTGCACCAGGTGGGAGCCGGCGCCGCCCTCGAACCGGACGGTGCCGTCCGGGCTGAGCGTTCCGCGCCGGACCTGGTGCTTGTTCTCCGGGGAGGACACGGCTTCGGCCAGCCGGGCACGGACCGTTGTGCGGCGCGCGGGCGAGCCGAACAGATCGGCGAGTACGGGCCGGAGGAACATTTCGAAGGAAACGATGCAGCTGACCGGGTTCCCCGGGAAACTGAGGACGGGCACGCCGTCGAGGCTTCCGATGCCCTGCGGGCCGCCCGGCTGCATGGCTACGGCACCGAATTCGACGTCGTGCCCCGCCAGCGCCTGCCGGACCACCTCGTAGGCGCCCTTGCTGACTCCCCCGGTAGTGACGATCAGGTCCACGTCGGGCGCATGGGCCCGCAGGAGAAGCTCAAGTTCCGCGGGGTCGTCGGCGGAGATGCCGGTCCGCGTCACCTGGAGTCCGGCCTGGCGCAGCGCGGAGTCGAGCAGGGTGCCGTTGGCGTCGTAGATCTTGCCGGGCTGCAGCGGCCTGCCCGGCTCCACCACCTCGTCGCCGGTCGTCACCAGCAGAACCCGGGGCTGGACGTGCACCGGCACCTCGGTCAGGCCCAGCGCTGCCAGCAGGCCCAGCTGTCCCGGGCCCAGGAAGGCCCCGGCGGCGAGCGCAGGCTCCCCGGCGGCGATGTCGCTGCCGGCGTCGCGGACGAAGTTCCCTGCCGGGGCTACGGGCAAGCGCACCGTGGCAGCCGCCCCGGGTGGGGGGAAGGAATCGGGAACTGCCTGTTCGATGGGGACGACGGCGTCGGCGCCGGCAGGGATCATGGCGCCGGTCATGATGGGTGCGGCGCTGCCAAAGGCCAGCGCGGCGGGCTCGGCGCCGGCCGGGACCGGGGCGGTGACACGCAGTTCGGCCCCGCCCACCGGGATGTCGGCGCTGCGGATCGCGAAGCCGTCCATCTGCGAGTTGGCAAAGGGGGGAAGGTCCAACGGGGCCGTGACGTCGGCGGCCAGCCCGCGACCCAGCGCCTCCCGAAGCGGCACGATCTCGACGTGGGCGGCCAAGGGTGACAGCAGCCCGCGGACCTTGTCCCGGTGCGCTTCCACGGTGGCGGGCCTGTGCGCGGTGCGGTGCATACGTTCGTGACCTTTGGCTCGGCGGACTAGGACTTCACGTCCACTGTAACCGTGTGGTAGCCGGTGGCCCCGTCGGGTGCCGGCGGTGCGCTCTCCTCCACCTGCGGGACGCCGGCCAGGTCGGTGGCCCGAACCTGCACCTCATACTGTCCCGGGCCCAGCGGCAGGGCGATTTTCCATTGGCACCAGGTGTCGGTGGAGATTGAGGGCGCCAGGTCGGCCTGCTTCCAGTCGCCGCGGTTTACCCGCACCTCCACCTTGCCGATGCCGCGGTGCTGGGACCACGCGACGCCGCCCACGTCCACCGTCCCGGCGCTCACGCTCCGCCCGCCCCGGGGCACGTCGATCCGCGACGACGTCTTGATCGGTCCGCGCTCGCTCCAGCCGCGCGGGGTCCAGTAGGCGACGTCGTCCGCGAACCGCGTCACCTTCAGTTCGGTGACCCACTTGGTCGCCGAAACGTAGCCGTAAAGCCCGGGGACGATGAGCCGGACCGGGAAGCCGTGCTCCAGCGGCAGCGGCTCCCCGTTCATCCCCACCACCAGCAGCGCGTCCCGGGTGTCCGTGAGCACCTCCAGCGGGGTTCCCGCGGTCCAGCCGTCGACGCTGCGGGAGAGCACCATATCTGCGCCCGGCCTGGGGCCTGCTTGGGCCAGCAGTTCCCGGACCGGCCAGCCGAGCCAGCGCGCGTTACCGATCAGGTCCCCGCCCACCTCGTTGGAAACGCAGGCGATCGTGATGTGCCGCTCGGTCATGGGCTTGGCCAGCAGGGTGTCGAAGTCCAGTTCGATCTCGCGGTCCACCAGGCCGGTGACTTTTAGCTTCCACTCGCGCGGGTCCACCAGCGGGACACGCAGTGCGGTGTCGATCCGGTAGAAGTCCTTGTTCGGAGTCACCAAGGGCGACAGCCCGGCCAGGCCGAGCTCTGCCCCGGCGGGGACCGCTGCGGCTCCTGACGCCGGGACGGGCAACTGAAGTTTGGTGCGCAGCCCGGCGACCGCGTCGGCCGCACCGCGCAGGGTGGACGCCAACAGGCCGCCCAAGGCGAGGACTGCCGTGGTGATGGCCAGGGACTGCAGGAAGCGGCGGCGGGCCGGGGCCGCCGCCGCGGGCTCCGGACCCGCGGACGCCGGGCCCGCGGCTTGCGGCCCGGCGGGCATGCGCCACTCCCGGAGGCGGCGGATCAGCCAGCTCAACAGCGCCATGCCGAGCGCGGCTCCCAGCAGTGGGACGGGGAGGGCATTGGCGGTCACCTCGGCCCGGGTCAGCACGGCGGCGAGGCCCACCAGCCCAAAGACTGCGATCACGGCCAGGCCGGCGAAGCGTCGGCGCCATTCCAGCACCCCGGCCAGCGCCGCCAGCGCCGCGATGACCAGGCCCATGCCGCTGAGCAGCGCCAACTTGTCCGCCGTGCCGAAGAGCGCGATCACCCCGTCCTTGACGCCCGGCGGGACGGCGTCGATCACGGCCCCGCCGACGGCTGTCACGGGCGACACGGAGGGGCTGAGGAGCCCGGCGGCCAGTTCGCCGAGGACGACGCCGGCGCCGACGGCGGCCACCCCGGCCGCCGCGGCCCACCACACGGTGCGCCGTCCGGCCGGCGTCGGCGTTCCGCTGGCGGTCGCATCCGGGGCGACCCGGGAGGTGTTCATACGTCCAGCATAGGTTCGCAATCCTCCGGGCGTGATGCCCGGCCCGCTTTGGCGTAGCCTGACGTTATGAGTGTTCAGCTTGGCATGCCCCGGCCCCGCCCGGACAGCCGACCCGGCGATGGCCGTTCAGCGCCGCAACCGGCCGGGCGCCCGGCGGATATGGCCGCCGGACTTGTGGACCGTTACGGCCGCCGCGCCACCGACATGCGGCTCTCGCTGACGGATAAATGCAACCTTCGCTGCAGCTACTGCATGCCGGCCGAAGGCCTGGAGTGGCTGGCCAAACAGGCGGTCATGACCGCGGAAGAGATCGTGCGGATCGTGCGGATCGGGGTCGACATGCTCGGCGTCCGCGAACTCCGACTCACAGGCGGCGAGCCGCTGGTCCGGGCCGACCTGCTGGACATCATTGCCGCGCTTCGCCAGGCCCACCCGGACCTTCCGATCTCCATGACCACCAACGCCGTCGGGCTCGACAAGAAGGCGGCCGGGCTGAAGGCCGCCGGCCTCACCCGGATCAACGTGTCCTTGGATTCACTGCACGAGGAAACCTTCACCAAGCTGACCCGCCGCCCCTTCCTGAACCGGGTCCTCGCGGGCGTGGACGCGGCCTGGGCCGCCGGCCTGGGTCCCGTGAAGCTCAACGCCGTGCTGATGCGCGGCATCAACGACGTCGAATCCCCCGCCCTGCTCGCGTGGGCGCTGGACCGCGGCTACGAGCTGCGTTTCATCGAACAGATGCCGCTGGACGCCGACCACGGCTGGACCCGCCGAAACATGATCACCGCCGCGGAAATCCGGGAACTGCTCTCCGTCGACTACGTGCTCAGCGCCGATCCGCGGGACCGCGACGGCGCCCCGGCCGAGCGTTTCGAGGTCCGCGCCCGGGTCCCCGGCACGGACGCGGCCACCGGCCCCGTGCTCGGCACCGTGGGAATCATCGCCTCGGTCACCGAACCGTTCTGCGCCGACTGCCGCCGGACCCGCATCACGGCCGAGGGCAAGATCATGAGCTGCCTCTTTTCCCGGGAGGAGACCGACCTGCTGGGGCTCCTGCGCGACGGTGCCAGCGACGACCAGCTGGCCGAACGCTGGCAGGACGCCATGTGGCTCAAGCCCAAGGCCCACGGCATGGACCACGTCGGGCTGGGCGCCCCGGACTTCGTCCAGCCGGACCGCAGCATGAGCGCCATCGGAGGCTGAACCCCTGTGAATGTACGCTACTTCGCTGCCGCGCGCGCCGCTGCCGGCGCCGACGAGGAAAAATTCGAACTCTCCGACGGCGCCACGCTGCCGGCCCTGCTGGAGGCGATCCTCGCCGTCGAGCGCCCGGACCCGCCGGCGGGCACCCCGCCGCTGGCCCGCATCCTGTCCCGTTCAAGCTTCCTGCTCAACGAGGTGGCCGTGCGGGACCACGCCGCCGCGGTCCTGGCGCCGGACGACGTCGTCGACGTGCTGCCGCCGTTTGCCGGCGGCTAGGCACCCTCGGCTAGGGCCTCACCTCCCGGCGAGGGCCTCCCGCACACTTTCCGCCACGGCCCCGGCCCCGGCGGCGCCCATCACGATCGTGTAGTGGTTGACGTCCGGCACCTCGCGGACCCGCAGGGTCGGCAGCTTCGCGGCCCAGTCCTCGAGGTAGCCGGGCGCGTAGAGTCCGGCCGGCTCGTTGAGCAGGCCGCGCGGCGCCCGGAGGACCTGGGTATCCACCATGAGCTCATCCAAGGCCTTCAGCAGCGACGCGCCGCGGTGCAGTTCGGCACTGTCTTCTGCCATCGCCTGGTAGCGGGTGGCCGGACGCAGTTCCGGCTCCTCGCCGGTGAGGTCATAATCCACGTAGGCCTCCACGAGCGGGCCCCAGTCTGCGCTGAACGCCGGATGCTGCCGCCAGAAATTGCGGTACACCTCGCGGCTGGGAAAGGTGGCGCTAAGGCGCTCGGCGGCCGGTCCCAGCACCGCGGCAACGATCTCCTCGTCCGAGAGCCCCGCCGGGACCTGGAGCGGCAGGCCGCCGTCCACCAGCACGAGCGAGCGGACGTGTTCCGGGAACCGGTTCGCCAGGACGAGGGAGGCGAAGGCACCCATTGAATGGCCGACGACGACGACGGGCGCCGGTGCCAGCTCCGCGAGGACGGCCGCGAGATCCGCCGCGTGCGTGGGCATGCCGTACGGTCCGGGCAGTGCGTTGCTGCGGCCGCGCCCGCGCAGGTCCGGAGCGATGATCCGCACCTCCGGCAGCGCCTCGACCAGGTACGGCCAGGCCTTGTGCGACGCCGTCACGCCGTGGACGGCGAGGATGGTCGGGGCATCGGGGTCCTCCGGGCCCCACTGCGCGGTGTGCAGCGTACCGCCGCGGACCGCCACCTCGACGGTGCGGTAGGTGTCCTGGCTGGCTGTCTGGGTCATGGTGCTGTCCCTTCCTGGGGCGGGGTGGGGTTGGGGGTCGGTGCCGGGGAGGCCCCCGGGGCTGAGCCGGCGTCGGGCGCGAGGGCCCGTTCGATGAACTGCATCATTTCCTCGAAGACTTCGTCGGGCACGTCCGGCCGGGCGCCGGCAGCGGGCTCCGCGCCTTCCTCGTCCCACAGGACCCAGCGCATGCCGATCAGCTCGCCGATGCCCATCAGGGCCCAGGCCGCGACGGTGGGATCCATTTCCCGGACCTCGCGGCTGAGCTGGGCCGCTTTGAGGCCTTCGATGTAGCCGTTGACGATCCGGGTGTAATGCAGCCGCAGGGCGCCGGGCGAGACGAATTCGGCCTGGCGGATGATCCGGTAGAGGGCCGGGTGCTGGGCGGTGAAGCGGAAGAACGCGCGGAAACCGGCCCGTTCGGCCTCCAGCCGGGTGCCCGCGCTCCTGGCCGCATCGGTCATGGCATGCCGGACCCGCCGGTTCAAGTCCTCAACCACCTCGTCGAAGATGGCCTGCTTGCCATCGAAGTACAGATAGAAGGTGCCGAGGCCGACGCCGGCGGCCTCGGTGATCTTGACGATCGAGGCCTCGTGGTAGCCCACCGAGGCGAAGACGGACTCCGCGGCCTCCAGCAGCTTGGCCCTGGTACGCGTCCCCCGGGCGGTGCGCGGCGCGGCGCTCATGCTCGTTCTCCCGCCGCCGCGCGTGCCGCCAGGTCCTGGCGCAGCCTGCCGCGGAGGACCTTGTTCAACGCCGTGCGGGGCAGCGCCGCAACCGTCTCGATCCGCACCGGGACCTTGAAGCGGGCCAGCTGCGAGGCGCAATGCTCCAGCAGTTCCTGCTCGTCTGTGGCCATGCCGGGACGGACCACCACGAATGCCACGCCGGTTTCACCCCAGCGCTCATCCTCCACCCCGACGACGGCGGCCTGCGCCACCGCGGGATGGCCCAGCAAGGCGGCCTCGACCTCGGCCGGGGCCACGTTCTCGCCGCCGGAGATGTAGATGTCCTTGAGCCGGTCCACCACCTTGATGTACCCCTCGGCGTCGCGTTCCACCAGGTCGCCGGTGCGCAGCCAGCCGTCGGCCAGGACGGCCGCGGTGGCAACCGGGTCGCGGAAGTAGCCGGCAAACACGCCCGGTCCGCCCACCAGCAGCTCGCCGGTCGCGGCGCCGTCGAGGATTTCCCCGGTGACGGGGTCCGCCACAGCGACGGCGACGTGTGGGTACGGTTTGCCGGAGTAGCCCACCATCCGGGCGGCGTCTTCGTTGGCCAGGCACAGCACGTTCGGTGAGGCCTCCGTCAGGCCGTAGCCCTGGCTCAGCGCCACGCCCCTGCGGTGCCAGATCCGCAGCAGCGGCGCCGGCATCGGCGCGCCGCCCACCACCGCGTGGCGCAGGCTGGACAGTTCGGCGTGGGCGAAGTCCGGGTGCTCGGCCAGCATCAGGTACTGGGTGGGGACGGCCATCAGCATGGTCACACCGCGCTCTGCGATCAGCTGCAGGACCCGGCCCGGTTCGAAGCCGCGCTCCAGCACCACGGTGGCTCCGGTCCACCAGGCCAGCAGCGGCTGGATGTTCCAACCGCCCACGTGGAACTGCGGCAGCACGGCCAGTACCACGTCACTGCTGCCCATCTCGAGGGTGCGGGACAAGGAGAGGTTGTTCCAGAAGCAGTTCGAGTGGGTCAGGACGGCGGCCTTGCTGGCGCCCTCCGTGCCCGAGGTGAAGATCATCAGCAGGGCATCGTCGTCGCGCACTTCCCGGCGGGCCGCCCCCGATCCGTCCGGCGCTCCGGGCGCTGCCGGCTGCACGCGGGACGGCGTCGGGACGGACTTCTCCACGCCGCCGGGCCCGAGGGCCGCGGTCCGCGGACGGTGCGGCAACAGGGCGCAGGCTGCTGCGGCGAGGGAGTCGAGTTCGCCTTCGACCAGCAGCAGTTGGGGGTCGGCGAGCTCCAACTGGGCGGCGAGCTCCCGGGGTGAGAGCCGCCAGGACAGCGGAACCAGGACGAGTCCGGCCTTGGCGCATGCGAAGAAGGCCACCACGTGGTCGGAGCTGTTGCCGGTCAGGGTCGCGATCCGGTCGCCGATCCGGTAGCCGGCGGCCAGGAACGCGGCGGCCAGGGCCGCCGCGCGGCGTTCCAGCTCGCTGTAGAGCAGGCTGCAGCCGCGGTCGTCGATGGCCACCCGGTGCGGGGTGGCCAGGCTGCGGTCGGCGGTCCAGCGGCCCAGGGTGTGCAGGCCGTCGGATCGGGACGGGCCGGTTGCGGTGCTCATGCGGCGTCCTCCAAGATGTCGCGGGGCGTCTCCGTACCCGCGCTGCCGGCGCCCCGGATGCCTCGGCGGCGGCGCTGAGCAAGCCGCTCGGCGGTGCCGGTGATGCCGCCGGGCAGGAAAAGCACCACCAGGATGAAGAGTGTGCCGAGGATGAATAGCGGTTCGGACAACGGTACACGCAGGATGTCCGGGAGCGACTTGACGGCCTCGGAGTTGGCGAGCGTCGTCAGGCGCTGGTCCAGGATCGTGTAGAACACGCCGCCGATCACGGCTCCCCAGCGCGAGCCGACGCCGCCCAGGACCACCATCACGAGCAGCGTGATGGTGAGGTCCGCGGACATCGCGCGGGGCACCGCGCCGCTCTGCAGCAGCAGGAAGGCCATGCCGATGGTGCAGACCAGGACGGCGGAGACCACGAAGATCAGCAGCTTCACCAGGTAGGGCTGCAGGCCCAGGACACGGACCCGGAGTTCGTTCTCGCGCACGGCTGCCGCGGCGTGGCCGGCCCGGGAGGACTGCACCCAGGTGACGATGACGAACACCGCCACCAGCACGGCCAGCGCCAGCCAGTACAGGTTGCGGGTGTTCACGACGCCGACCAGGAAGTCGGGCAGATTGTCGGTGCGCAGCGTCAGGCCCTCGTCGCCGCCGGTCTTGCCCTCGGGGTTGCGGCCCACAATCACCGAGCCGGCCTGGGCGAACGCGAGGGTCACCATCGCGAAGGGGATGCCGCTGACGCGCAGGCTGATGCTGCCCACCACATGGGCCAGCACGATCACGATCAGCAGGGTCAGGCCCATCGCCGGCAGCAGCGGAATGTCCAGGTTCTGCAGGATGATGGCCAGCCCGTAGACGCCGGCACCAAAGTAGAGGGCGTGCCCGAAGGAGAGCAGCCCGGCCACGCCCAGCAGCAGGTGGTAGGTCAGGGCCGCGGCCGCCATCAGCATGCACATGGCCAGCAGCTGCAGGGATCCGGGGGTGTAGCTCGGGCCGGGCAGCACGCCGGGCAGCGAGAGGTTCAGCAACGGGAGCAGGACCAGGAGCAGCAGCCCCGCCAGGCCGGCGGCC
>NZ_JBFTMR010000014.1:0-105810 GCF_056397065.1 Arthrobacter sp. 05N428_2
TGATATTCGGCGACATCTGCTCAAGGGGGATCTGTGTACGGTTCTCGCTGAACAGGGTCGCGATTTGCGACCCGTCGGCTGCGAGGACCCTCGTCACCTGTCCCGGCGGGGCCACCGTCAGGTCGCTGGGCAGGCTGTCAGAGAGCTGGGCCATACCGTTCGCTGCGATCCCGGCCAATGCGCCGGCCGGCACGGCCAGGCCCGCCGCGAACACCCCGCACACGGCACTGACGACGAGGAAGGCCATGATCCTGCCCAGCGTCGTGCCCGTGTCGAGGAGCAGGCGCCTGCCCGAGGCCACCCTCACCGGGGCGGGGAGGGCTTCCGAGGGCCCTCCAGTTGGGCCGGAGCGTCCCTCCGGTCGGCGGCCAAGTGGTATTCGCTTGAACATATCTGCTTTCCAGTTCTCAGGTGTGACAGTCCCAGCTGCCGATGCTGAATTCCGGGTCGTCTACGGCTGGAGACAGGAGACGTAGTTAAGGGTTGGGATCTGGCTAGTGCTGGGCCGCCAGGTCGCCGAGGGTGACGTGCAGGGTTTGGGAGGTTTTGCCGCGCAGCGCGTCGATGTCGACCTGCTGGCCGGGGTCCTGCTTTCTGAGGGCGGCGAGCAGGTCTGTCACGTTTGCCACCGGTGTCCCGGCGAATTTGGTGATGATGTCGCCGGCTTGCATGCCTGCCTGTTCGGCGGGGCTGCCCTGGGAGACGTTAATGACCAGCGCTCCGGTTGTCGTGGGAACGGAGAAGCGTTGGGCGAGTTGCGGGGTGATGTCGGTGGGGACCACACCGAGGGCGGCGTGCTTGACGGTGCCGCTCTTTAGCAGTTGGTCGGCGACCTCGGTGACGGTGGTCGAAGGGGTCACGAAGCCGATTGCCACTGCTCCGGAACTTGGCGGCAGGTACGCCTCTGAAAGTCCGATGATGTTACCGCTGGAGTCGGCCACGGCCCCGCCGGAGTTTCCGGGGGAGATGGGCGCATCGGTCTGGAGCAGGTCGATCGCGCCGTGCGGGGATTCCTTGGAGGGCGGCATGTTCCGGTGCAGGCTGGAGACAATTCCGGAGGTGACGGTTTCCTCCAGCCCCAGCGGGCTGCCGATGACCACGGTCATCGACCCCACCTCCGGGGCAGAGGAGGCGAACTTCGCGGCGGGAAGACCCGTGCGGTTGACTTTCAGGACGGCGACGTCGGTGACGTCGTCGACGCCGACGACGTCCGCCTGGATTTTTGAGCCGTCTGCGAACTGGACCTGGACGTTTTTGAAGGCCTGCTTTTGCTGGTCCTCCACGACGTGGGCGTCGGTGACGATCGAGCCGTCGCTGTGGTAGACGACGCCGCTGCCGAGCCCCACAGCGGTCCGGATCGTGACGACGGACGGCTCGACGTCTTTGACCACGCCGGGAATCGCTGGCAGGCCGGCCCCGGCGGGCAGAGCTGCCGGGGAAGCTGAAGCGCCGGGGGATACTGCTGAGGAACCGGATCCGGAACCGGACGTGGCGTTACCCGTGGGGTTACCGGTGCAGCCGGTCAGCGTGAGCGCCGCTGCGGTCACTCCGACCGCCGCATAGAGTCGAAAATGCTTTGCTGGTAGCCTGCGAAAAACATCCGGTCTGGTGTTGCTCATGGCGGTGATCCTCTCTTTGGGCCGCCCTGAGGAGCGTCCCAGCAGTGGGTGTTGGCGTGGTTCCCTGGTTGCTGAACGGCGTATCCCGCCGATGGTTAAAGGTCGTAGCTTCCTTCAGTTGAGTCGAGAATGGCTGGTTAGCGCTTTTTCCTTGGTTCGTGCCGGCATCGGCGCTATCCTTCTTGCCGACTTTCTCCGGTGTTGGTCGCCTAGCCCACGCGGTACTTTTCGATGTCGGACGTGCGAAGGGTGAGCCCGTTGCCGGGGGAGTGAGGGTCGGGGATGATTGCGCCGCGCGCAGGGTCCAGGGTTCCGTCGAAGAACGTCTGTTCGATCCGGACGTGGTCGTGGAACCACTCCAGATGCCGGAAGTTCTCCGTCGCGGCGGCGACGTGCGCGCTCAAGTGCGGTGCGCAGTGTCCCGAGACCTGGAGCCCGTTCGCTGCCACCAGGGCCGCGATGCGCAGCCATTGGGTGATACCGCCGCAGCGCGACACATCCAGCTGGACGCAGTCGACGGCCTCGGCCACGCACAGCCGCTGGAAGTAGAACAGGTCGGTACCGTACTCACCCGCGGCGACATCGGCGGATATCGCTTCCCTGACGGCCCGCAGGCCGTCCAGGTGATCGGCGGAGACCGGCTCTTCGAACCATGCCAGCCTGGATTCCCCGGCTGCCTCATAAACCCGTACGGCTTGTTTTGCCGTGTAGGCACCATTGGCGTCCACAAACAGTTCGGCGTCGTCTCCGATGATGGTCCGGGCCTGATGAATGCGCTCCAGATCCCGGGGAATGTCGGCCCCTCGGTCCTGCCCGATCTTTATTTTCACCCGTGGGATGTGCTGGCCGTGCACCCAGCCGCCCAGCTGGTCCTCCAGCTGCCGGCGGGAGTAGGTGGTGAACCCGCCGCTGCCGTAAATGTCCACCTCGTCGCGCATCGCTCCGAGGAGGCGGTACAGGGGAAGGTCAAGCAGGCGTGCCTTCAAGTCCCACAGGGCACAGTCCACCGCGGAGATCGCGTAGCCGGCGAGCCCGCTGCGGCCGGTATTGCGCACGGCCTGCAGCATCGCCAGTGCGGCGCCTCCGGTGTCCCAGGCTGACCGTCCGCCAACGGCCGGGGCCAGCATTCCGGTGATCAGCTGGGCGCAGGAGGGTGGAGCGTAGGTCCAGCCAAGCCCTTCGCAGCCGCCGGCGCGGGCCTGGACCACCACCATGGTGGTGGCATCCCAGGCGAAGGTGCCGTCTGCCTCAGGGCTGTCAGTGGGAATCGTGTAGGTGCTGACGTCCAGGCCGGTGAGGGCCGGATCGGGTCTGGTTCGCGTGGCGGGCATGGGTCAGCCTTTCTTATCCGGGGCGGAGATCTTGTCCGTGCCCCATTCCCGGAGCCGGTGCCGCAGGTAGCCTGCCATCCGTTCTTTTGCCATTGTGCGTTCCTTCCTTAGCAGGTGGCCGGTGGCCAGTGGTTGGCTCAGGTGGCTTTGTTGGCCCCGCCCGCGATCAGCCGTTCAGCGGCGCGCGCGGCGACGGCCATGATGGTCAGTGCGGGGTTGGCGCTTCCTTGGGTGGGCAGTACGCTGCCGTCGGTGATGTAGAGGTTGGGCACGGCGAAGCTGCGGCACTCCGCGTCAACGACGCCGTGCCGCTCGTCCGCGGCCATCCTGGCGCCCCCCACTAAGTGCGCGTAGCGGTTGATGGTGATGACCTCATCGGCGCCGGCGCCCTTGAGGATCTTCTCCATGACGTCCTGCGCGGCGCCCATGAGTTGGCGGTCGTTTTCGCACTGGGAGTAGTGGAAGTGCGCTACCGGCATCGAGTTGCGGTCCTTCTCCTGCGCCAGTGTGACCCGGTTGTCCGCCTGCGGCAGGAATTCACACAACGCGCCCAGGCAGGCCCAGTGCACGTAGTCGCTCATGTATGCGCGCAGCTTCGCCCCCCAGTGGCCCTGGGCGGCGACGTGCTCGGCCCAGGTGATGGGCAGCGGTGACACCGTCTGTACCGAGAACCCCCGCTTGTACGGTTTCAAGGGGTCCGTTTCGTAGAAGTCCTCCGAGCTGACCTCCGGCGGGGGAGCCTTCCACATCCGCACTTCAGCGTCGAACCTGCCGGCTGTTTGGGGTGCCCCCTGGACCATCAGGTACCTCCCCACCTGGTTGAAGTCATTGCATAACCCGTCCGGGAAACGCTTCGAGGTGGAGTTGAGCAGCAGGCGGGGTGTCTCGATGGAGTAGCCGGCGACGGCGACGATGCGGGCGCGCTGGAAGCGCGTGCGGCCGTGGCGGACGTAGTGCACGCCGGTGGCTTCGCCCGTGGTGTCGTCTACTTCGATCCTGGTCACCATCGAGTCGGCCCGTACTTCGGCGCCGTGGTGCAGGGCGTCCGGGATATGGGTGATCAGGGGTGAGGCTTTTGCGTTGACCTTGCAGCCCTGCAGGCAGAATCCGCGGTAGATGCAGTGTGGCCGGTTGCCGAAGCGGCCGTTGGAGATTGCGACTGGGCCGACCTTCGCGGTGATGCCGCAGGCCAGTGCGCCGCGCAGGAAGAGCTCGCCGTTCCCGGAGACGGGGTGCGGACTGTGTGGATAGGAGTGTGGATCGCCCCACGGCCAGTGTTCCCCGGCCACCGGAAGTTCGCCTTCGATGTCCTCGTAGTACGACCTAAGATCCTCGTACTCGAAGGGCCAGTCCGCGCCCACGCCGTCGGCCCGGTGGGTGTGAAAGTCACTGGGATGGAATCTGGGGGTGTAACCGGCATAGTGCACCATGGAGCCGCCCACGCCGCGGCCCGAGTTGTTTGAGCCAAGCGGCACCGGATCGTCCCCGGAAATTACCCGTGGTTCCGTCCAGTACAGGTGATGCGAGGCCGCCTCGTCGCTGACCCAGTCGCGCTCCGGGTCCCAAAACGGCCCCGCGTCCAGGGCCACGGCCTTCCAGCCGGCGCGGGCCAGGCGCTGCAGCAGGGTAGAACCGCCCGCGCCGCAGCCGACTATCACGATGTCAACCTCGTCCTCGTCCCGGAACCGCGCCATGTCGGTGCGCATGGCATGATTTGTTCCCGGTACGGGAGGCAAGAGCCATGCAGAGGCATTCCGATCCCTCACCGGCGCCATCAGTGCCTGCCTTTCCCGGATTTTGTTTTGGGACTGGCCGGATCCTGTCCGGGGCGCGCATCCGCCACTTCGAAAGGCTCACGGGCGTCGAGTCCAAGATTCTTGTATCCGCGTGGATAAGCGGGCCCGGCAAAACCAATCTCATCCCAGGCCAGGGGGTGGGAGTAGAAGGCCGTGCACGCATATCTGGTCCAGAGGCTCCACACCTGGGATGCCTGCTGCCCCCGCCACTGTTCGGCGTCGTGAATGTCCGTCAGGAGGCCTTCCTGCTGATCCCAGGACAGCTCGCAAAACGCGCTCCCGCTCCGTGCCCGGGCCTCGGCGTCCAACGCCGCGAGGGTGCTGCGCCAGGCCGCAGGGTCCGGTTCCATGCCCTCGTAGTGCCAGCCGTCGGTCTGGTCCTCGGCCAGGCGTGAGTCGACCAGATTGACCACCGGGACACGGGGCTCCTGGCTCTGGTCAAGGAGTTGGTCGAACAGTGCTCTTGCTGCTGCTTCCTCGGCAACGGTGAAGAACCGCAGGTCTGCCGGTCGGCCGAGGCGTGCCAGGACGACGCCTTGTGTCACCGGGTCCCAGTGGCCGGACTGGCCCTGGGCGCTGAAACCGGGGAAGCGTCCGCCGCCGTCCTTCGGGTCCAGCGGCAGGGCCGTCACTTTTCCCTCCTCAGCACGGACGCGAGCAGGCCCATGCCGCCCACGAGAGTCACCAGGAGCGGGGCCAGCAGCGGTGGACCCATCTCCATGTTGTATCTCAGGTTGGAAAACCCCCCGGGCTTCTGCGCTATGCCGCGGGCGTGCAGGTACGTCCCCTGCAGGCCGTTTGCCACAATCGCGGCGGAGGCCAGGGGGAGCGCTGTTTTGGCCATCCGCTTGCTGAACACGCCGGCGACGCCGGCCGCTGCTCCGACCGGGCCGAGGGCAACAGGGATCCACATCAGTTTGTTGCCAAAGCTTGCCTTGTCGTGTTCGAAAAATATTTCTGCCGCGGTAACCAGGGCGCCAATCGCCGTGAGCCCCGAAAGGGACCGTTCGAAGCGGCCGGTCTCCACGTTGCGGATCATCCGGTCGATCCCGTGGACGGGTGCCGCGGGCCTAACTGGTGTCTTCATGGCGCTCCTTGTCATCAAACTGGTTCTGCCGCGACGCAAACATTTCGTTTGCGCAACAGATGGATGGATACTCGTGGTGTGACGAATTCAGAAGGTGCAGAACAGACCGCCGGTGCGCGGACCGCGTTGGGCGGCAGTGAGGTGGACGCTGTGGTCCGGGCGGCCAACGTCTTGCTCCGCGTCGCCGCGCGGTCGGTGGCAGAAGTAGAAGACGTGGTGACGACGCCGCAGCTGCGGGTGCTGGTGCTCATCGCGAACCGCGGGCCGCAAAACCTCGGTGCGGTTGCCGTCGAGCTGAGGGTCCATCCCTCCAACGCCACGCGGACGTGTGACCGGCTGGTCCAGGCCGGGCTGATTGAACGGGGAGAGGATCCACAGGACCGCCGGTTGTCCAGGCTGGTCCTCACCGCGAAGGGCACGCAACTGGTGGAGCAGGTCATGTCCCACCGCCGTGAAGCGATAGCGGCGGTACTGGAACACCTGACCCCACAGACCCGAGAATCCCTGACCGAGGCCATGGACGCCTTCGCGCAGGCCTCCGGGGAAGCCGAAACCGACGACGGGCGCTTCGCACTGACCCTCCACCGCTGAATAGACATGGGTTCACCACCCCTTGCGGCGGCCCGCCGGCCGAAGGGCTGCGGCGCGGCGGGACCCGATCCGGCTGCTCAGGCCGAATTCGCCACCGGCGAATAGTCCGGCAATCGCGGCGTCCAAGGAGGCCGCCCTGCGGCGCCGGCGGTCCGTAACCGCCAAGGCGACCATGCTGGCCCAGTGCAATGAGTCCACCACGCCGCCGCCGAGGTGGAGTGCCCTGGAGGTAGGTGCCGCACCAATGATCAATGCCTGCAGGAGGTGCCTGGCGCCAAGAATGCGGACCACGACGCGGACGCGCCGGTCCGGCTGGTGTCCGAGCGCCAGACGGAAGATCATGCTCGGAAAGGCCAGTTGGCACAGTCCGTAAGCCGCCCGGGCGGCTTCCGTGGCCCTCACCGTCCCGTCCTTCCCAGCAGCGAGGCGCCCAAGGCCAGCAGACCCAGCGCGGTGGCACCGGCAGCGGCAAGGACGGTGCCGTGGTGGTGGGAGGCCCATAGTTGAGGGCTTCGCGTAGCCGAGCGGTCATCGAACGCCCCGTGGGTGCCGAAATCACGTTCCGCGTCGGCCGGTTCCCAGAGGTTGACGGGCTGTTCCGGGTCGCGGCGTTGCGGCCGTTGCTGGGAGGCGAATCCTGTCCGGGCGAGGTACCTGTCAAGCAGGCCGGGTGCCACGGCGTTCGCCACCAGGGTGGCCGCGGTGCTTGCCCCCACCCAGTACTCCCGGCGCTGCGGATGGGCGGCGGCAAAGAGTATGCCGCGGGCCGCGACTTCCGGCTGGTAAATCGGCGGCACCGGCTGGGCCTTGTTCGGCAGCCGGGAAAGCACCCAGCTGAACTGCGGCGTGTTGACAGCGGGCATTTGCACCATTGTCGTCTTGATCGGACTCCCATCGTGCAGCAACTCGCAGCGAAGTGATTCATTGAAGCCCTGGATGGCATGCTTGGCACCGCAGTAGGCAGACTGGAGCGGGATGCCGCGGTAGGCCAGTGCCGAGCCGACCTGGACGATAGTGCCGCGGTTGTGTTTCTTCATCCGGTCCAGCGCGATCATGGTTCCGTAGACGTAGCCCAGATAGCTGACGTCGGTGACGCGTTTGTACTCCTCCGGCTTGATCTCGGTGAAGGGGGCGAACACGGAAGTGAAGGCGGCGTTGACCCAGACGTCAATGGGTCCCAGTTCCTGCTCCACGCGGCTGGCTGCCGCGTCGAGTGCATCATGGTCGGACGTGTCCACCGCGATGGTTAGCGCCCGGCCCCCCGAGCGTTCGACTTCTTTGGCTGCGCCCGCAAGCCCTGCGTCGCCGCGGGCCAGAAGGGCGACGGAGGCGCCATGCTTGCCAAAGGCAATGGCCGTCGCCCGCCCGATACCGCCGCTGGCGCCTGTCACAACGATTGTCTTGTCTTTGAAGGTGTTCATGCGTGCTCCTCGTCCTGGCCCGGGCAGTTCGCCCCGGAGATGGTTGATGGTGCTCACTGCTACGAATTCAGGCCCCGCCATGGCGGCGGGGGATCTGCGAGCCGCCGGGATGTTTCCAGCAGGGCTGCGTGCACAAAAGCCTGGGGGAAGTTGCCCCGGAGCTGGCGCTGTTCAATGTCGTACTCCTCCGTGAAGAGTCCCGGTGAGCCGCAGGCCGCACGGTTTCTCTCAAACCAGCGCGCCGCTTCGGTGGTCTCCCCGCTTTGGTGCAGGGCCATGGCCATATCGAAGCCGCACAGCAGGAAAGCGCCCTCGGACTTCTCCAGCGGCCGTCCGTCCTGGCGGAAGCGGTACAAATACCCGTCGTGGCCCAGATCGTCCCGAACCGCCTTGAGTGTGGCCACGGACCGGGGATCGTCGGCCGGAAGGGCCCCCCGGATCACCGGGAGCAGCAGGGACGCATCGACGCGCTCGTCATCGGGTGCCCGTTGCCACCGCCCGCTGGAATGCAGGCAGTCGCTGGCCACATCGGTGATCAGGGCGTCAGCCTGCGAGGTCCACATGGCACCCTGCTGCGGTGGGGCATTGCGGCCGATGGCCCGCAACCCGGCTGCGCAGATGAGGCGGGAGTGGGCCCACCTCCTGTTCTCAAGTTCCCACATGCCCGCGTCAGGTTCCTGCCACCGCGCCATGATCGCATCTGCGCAGATCTCCGCCGCCTTCCAGTGCTCGAGGTTCAGCCGGTCATTCTCCGCAGCGGCGGCGAACAGCAGCAACGACTCCCCGAACGCGTCCAGCTGAAACTGGTCGTTGACCCAGTTGCCGGCCCTGCCGGACCCCCCGGGGTAGCCGGGTAACCCGACATCCCATTCATCCGGGACGCGGCCGCCCCCGGTGGTGTAGGCCGGCTTCATGTCCGGCCCGTCCGTGAGCAGCCTGGCCGCAACAAAACCGACCGCGTCGTCCAGCAGCGGAAACGTCTTGCAGGCCGCCGCGGACTGGCCGACAAAGCACTGATCCCGGATCCACGCGTAGCGGTAGTCGTAATTCCTTTTCTGCCCGGCCCGTTCGGGCAGGCCCATCGTCGACGCCGCGACCATGGCTCCCCCCGCCTCGGTCATACCGCGCAGAACGGCGTAGGACTGCCGGCAGTCATCCGCGGATATCGTGTTGTCGAAGCGGGGGACCGCCGAGTGCCACGCATTTTCCGTCGCGCTCCACGCCAACGCCGCCTGCACCGGCTCAGCGGGCAGTTCGCGGTCGGAGATTTCCAAAACCAGATCGTGGTGTTCGCCTTGGGCCAGTTCGAGGACCACTTCAAGTCCCCGCGCTCCTGCCTTGGCCCCCGCGGCTCCGCCGAGGCGGATTCTGAGGTTTCCGGAGTTCGCGGTCCAGAGGCTGTCGTGCCGGCTAAGCCGGCTCATCTTGTGCCTGCCGAAGTTCGCCCGGGCGTCCAGCGTCACCCGCACGCACGCAGGGCCCCGCACAGCACGGATCCGGCGCAGCAGCACGGCACGGTTAGGATCCCCGGGGTAAGCCAGCGCTTCCCGGCATTCAATAATCCCTGTCCCGGTTACCCACCGGCTCACCCAAATCAGCGTTCCGTCCTCGTACCGGCCGCCCCAGACGCTGTGACGATCGGTGGGGGTCACGGCAAAATTTCCCGGACCGCCCAGCAGGCCGGAGAAGACCGCATCGTCCTGCCATCGCGGTGCGCACATCCACGCCACGTCTCCGCCGGGGCCTATCAGGGCCGCACGGGCGCCGTCGGCCACCATCGCGTACTCGCGTAAGACGTGAGGGGGAAAGTCCGTCGACGAATTACTAAGCATGCTACATAGCCTAAGTGCAATGATTGCGTTTTCGCAATGAATAGCCTGAAGAATTGCTGGGCTCCCGGCGGTGGCCGAGCTGGTGTGGGGAATCGGTGGGGCGTTCCCTAATGTTGTTTCTCCTCGCGGTCCTGGCCAAGGTGGAGCTTTCCTTTGACGCGTTCGATTCCTTCGGCGACGAGGGCCTTGGCGGAGTCGCGCATGACCCCGATCTCGTCGGGGTCCTTCTTTAGAAGGGCTTCTGCGGTGTGCTTGGCGAACTCAAGGGTGATGTGCGGGGGAAGGGGTGGGACGTTCTTACTGGTGTAGGCGTCGATGAGGGTGACACCGTGGTTCGCGAATGCGGCCTCCCAGGCGCCGGCGACCTCATTGTCGGTCTTGACCCGGATGCCGGTGAACCCGAGCAATTCCGCCCACCCGGCGTAGTCTACCGACTGGACGTCCTGGGAGGCGGACCACACAGGGTTAGCGTCCTCGGTGCGCATTTCCCAAGACACCTGTGTGAGGTCGTTGTTGTGCAGAACCATGATGATCAACTGCGGGTTTTCCCATTCCTGCAGGTACTTTTTGATCGTGATCAGTTCGTTCATGCCGAGCATCTGGAAGGCCCCGTCACCGATGGTGCAGATAACTGGGCGGTCCGGATAGGCGAACTTTGCCGCTGTGGCGTACGGCATTGCCGCGAGCATGCTGGCAAGGCGTCCGGAAAGATCACCGAGCATGCCGCGGCGGAGCCTGATGTGGTGGCCGTACCAGTCTGCCGTGGATCCGGCGTCGGCGGTGACGATGGCCTGCGGGGGCAGTCGCTTGTTAAGTTCGTGGTAGACGCGTCGGGGGTTGACGCCGTCCTTGTAGGTCAGCATCGCCTGGGCTTCCATCTCGTTTTCCCACTCCACCATTTCCTCAGCGACGGTGTTCTGCCAGGAGAGGTCGGTTTTCGCCTCCAGGTGCGGGATGAGCGCGGTGAGGGTTGCCCTCACATCCCCCCACAGGTTGAGTTCGGTGGGGTAGCGCAATCCCATTTGCTCGGGCTTGAGGTCGACTTGGATCGCGCGGGCCTGTCCGCTCTCGGGCAGAAACTGGCTGTACGGGTAGTTGGTGCCGAGGAATACGAGGGTGTCGCATCCGCTCATCTGGTGGGCACTGGGCAGGGAGCCGAGGAGACCGAGTTGCTGCGAGTGGTGCGGCACGTCGGAGGGGATCACTTGTTTGGCGCGTAAGGCCGTGATTAGGCCGGCACCGCAGAGTTCGGCGGCCCTGAGGACCTCGTCGGTGGCCCCGTTTGCGCCGTGGCCGACAATGAAGGTGACTTTGCTGCCTGCATTGATGATGCCGGCGGCCTTCACGATCTCGCTTTCCGGGGGGCCGATTGAGATGGACGGGGCTACGGCACTGGAGCGTGATACCCAGTTCTGCGGAGTGAGTTCGGGCATCTTCATTCCCTGCACGTCGTGGGGAATGATGATCACGGCCGGTCCCAGCCGTACCCTGGCGGTACGGAAGGCAGTGTCAACGACCGCCTGGGCCTGCTCGGGTGAGACGATCGTCTGGACGTACACGGCGACATCCGACAGGGTGCGTTCGAGGTTGCTCTCCTGCTGCGTAAAGGTACCCAGCGAGTTCAGCCCCTGCTGGCCCACGATCGCGACAACCGGCTGGTTATCCATCTGGGCGTCATAGAGGCCGTTGAGCATATGGAAGGCGCCCGGGCTGGAGGTGGCTACGCAGACGCCGACTTCACCCGTGAACTTGGCGTGGGCGGTTGCCATCAGCGAGCAGATCTCCTCATGCGTGGGGCGCACATACTTCAGGCCTGCTTCATCGCGTTGGGCCTTCTCCAGGGCACCATCGAATTCGCCGATCCCGTCGCCGGGAAAAGCGAAGATGCGGCTGACTCCCCACTCCCTGACGCGTTGGACCACAAAATCGCTAACAGTTGCCATGGTTCTTCCTCCTACTATGGTGCCGGGCGGGCCAGGCCAGACGGGCGGCGTGCGGTGATGGCCGTCATGGTCATCGTGAGCGGTTTGGGGCCTACCTGAGGACCGCCGGCGCGCCGTGGTAATTGCTCAGCTGCCGGCCCGGACTGCCACAGCGGCGAGGATAAAGCCGGTGAGGGCAGAGGCGGCGCACAGTATCCAGAGCACGCCGACGACGCCGCTTTTCTGCCGTACGACGCGGGGTCCCGCCGTGGCCGCGACACCGGCCCGAATCAAGGCGGTACCCGCGCTGGCGATGGCGATTGTCCAGCACAGCCACTGGAAGACGACCGTTGAACCTTGTCCCATGGTCTTCCTTTCTAAAGGGGGCGTATGCGGCAGGCTGCCGGCACAGTAGTTCCTTGCATTTACGCTACCATTGCGTAAGCGCAATGGAAATAGTTTCACGTCGCCCCCTTGTCCTGGCACTCCGGGGACGTTGCTGTGCGACGCGGCTCAGAACCCGGGGAGCATACCATTGCGTCAGCGCAAATGAATGCTCCGTGAGCGGGCCAGCGGGCCCGGATTGGATCGTGGTAGTGATGGGGTCTTTGCCTCTGTGGCTTTTGATCGTTATCTTCGTCGGCGCCTCGGTCGTGATTTGGTTCGCCGGCATCCAGCTCTCCAGGAAAACCGACATTCTGGACAAGCGCTTCCATCTCGGCTCAGCTTTAGGCGGGTTGATTCTTTTGGCCATCGCGACGAATCTTCCCGAGCTTGCCATCACGGTCAGCGCCGCCATGTCCGGGAACCTGGAAGTGGCCGTGGGCAACATCCTCGGCGGCATTGCCCTGCAGACAGTCGTTTTGGTGGTGCTGGACGTCTTCGGCGTTAAGGGAAAGCACCCCCTCACCTACAAAGCTGCGTCCCTGACGCTCGTCATCGAGGCCGTGACTGTCGTCGCCGTGCTCGCCGTGGTCGTCGCCGGAAGCCAGATGCCATCAGGCGTGCTGTTCGCGCGCCTGACGCCGAGTGCGGTTCTGATCGCAGTCGCATGGGTTGTGGGTTTGTTGCTTGTCCAGCGCGCGCAGAAGCACCTTCCCTGGCAGGAGGAGGGCGAGGCCCCGGAAAGCCAGTCCGAACCCAAGGGTCACAGCAAGGCAAAAAGTCAGTACGACTCCACGAAAACAAAGGGCACCGGCGCTTCTGTTGCTGTTTTTGCTGTCGCCGCCGTCGCCACCCTGATCGCCGGCGTCGTGCTTGAACAAAGTGGCAGTGCAGCAGCGGACCAGCTCGGTCTCTCCGGTGTGCTCTTCGGCGCCACTGTGCTGGCCCTGGCAACCTCCCTGCCGGAAATTTCCACCGGCCTCGCCTCGGTACGCCAGGGTGATTACAAGCTGGCCGTCAGCGACATTTTTGGCGGAAACGCCTTCCTTCCGGTTCTCTTCTTTCTGGCGGTCCTCATCTCCGGCAAGGCGGTCCTGCCGCAGGCCCAGGCCACCGACATCTATCTCACGGCCTTGGCGATCCTCCTCACCGTCGTGTACCTGCTGGGTCTGCTTTTTCGGCCCCAACGGCGCATAGCGAGGATGGGGGCCGATTCCCTTATTGTGCTGGTGCTCTATGCGCTCGGCGTCGCCGGACTCTTCGTCGTCGCCGGAGGATGAGGCTGGCGCTGGTGTTGCGCCGGCTACGATGCCCGGTCGGCGCCAAGGGCCAGCCACCGGCCCCGGTTCCGGTGCGGACAGTGGAGGTCAGATGCGCCACCGCGACCGTCACATGAACCGCCTGCCTTTCGGCCCCAGCGGCGAGACATACGCGACGGGGGTAGCCCGTGGCCCTAGTAGCAGGGCCCTTGCCACACCCCACGAGCGGGACGCGGAGAACCACGATGAAAGGAAGCCCATGAAGACTGACCCAAGCAAGTCCGGCGCCGTCAATGCTGAGCCACTCAAAGGGGACCCCGCAGGACAGGACCCCACCGTTCAGGTCCCTGCTGCGGACGTGAAGCTGCAGCTTCAACTTGCGATCTTCGAGGCAAGCAAGGGCTCCGAAGGCAAAAGCCACGCCGAGATCCTAGAGAGGCTGCGGTCCGCTCTAGCCGCCCGCGGCGTTGCGGAACCACCGCCCACTTGGTTGGAGTCGGTCGCCTCTTCAGCGTTCTACGGCAAGCCCTACCTCATTGACTTCCCCACTGCGATCGCAGCAGACTCCGCCGTGCCCGCTCCCAATCAAGAAGTCCGGATCCGCCTCGCAGGCCGCCGCGAGCTTCGGGCGGAAAAGCTTCCGCCCGGAATCTTCCCCTCCACGGATGACTGGGACGTGCCCATCATCGAATCTCCCGCGGGCGCCCCCCAAGTTGTGAACCCGGCCATCATTTCCCGGCGGGCGACGAGAATCGCTGCGGGCCTGGTTTTGGTAGGAGTCGTCGTTGCGGCCGTAGTCCTGGTCATCCAGTCTGCCCGGGCATCCAACCGGCGCCAGACGACCCTGCGGGCCAACCCCCGCGGAGGGGAAGTCGGCTAGGGCAACAAGCTCAGAAAAACGGCGTCCGCTGTTTTGCCGCCGCCGTCGCCAACGCACCCACTCCCATGGCCCTCTCAGTCTCTGGGCCCGTTTCCAGGGTGGACCAAGCCTTTGCGGATCGAGCAGTTCCCCTACTTCAAGAAGCCGCCAAGGCGATCTCCGACGAGTTGAACGTGTTTTAGCAGCCGGGGCCACAGGTCGGAAGGCCCGATGAGGAGCGGCCCGGTGGCTGGCGGACCGGGCCAGGCGATCATCAGTCCACTTATTGTTACGATCTAGAACTGTTTTTTGTGGCGTTTGCCAATTCGAGAGCGATTCAGTCGTAGGTTGGACCCACAACGGCGATCAGGTGGGTGTCGCCGGCCACGAGAGGACCAATTCATGTCAGATCTTGATCGCGTTTCGTCACTGCTCTTGAGCCGGCGGGGGGCGCTTGCCCTTGGACTGGGAACATTGGGCGCAGGCGCGCTCGCCGGATGCGGCGGCACACCGTCCTTGCCGACACCGTCCGGCTCCGGCGGTTCCAGCGGGGCGGCCGGCGGTTCCGTTATCGACATGGCTGCCTACGACGCCGTCGTGGCGAAAGGTGCAGTGGCCGCTGATTCCGTGGTGCAGGCGAGCGCCTGGGCGAAAGCCATCAAGGCCAAAGGGCAGTTGGTGCGCGGCGGCACCGACACGTCGACGCTCTTTTCGCTGCGGGACCCTGCCACGGGAAAGGTGGCCGGATTTGATGCGGGTCTTTCACAGTTGCTGGCCAAGTACATTTTCGGCGAGCCTAAAGAGAATCTTGCTCAGGTTACGGTGGACACCCGGGAGACTCTGCTGCAGAACAACTCGGTCGATGTCATCTTTGCCACGTATTCGATCACTGCCAAGCGCGCCGAGAAAGTGGATTTCGGCGGTCCATACTACGAGTCGAAGTCGGCAATCCTGGTCAAGGCGGACAACACGTCCATCAAATCCGTCGCTGACCTCGCAGGCAAGACGGTCGCCACGCAAAGCGCGTCCACCGGCGTCACGCTCCTCAAAGAGGTCGCCCCTCAGGCGAACGTCCAGACTTTCGATGACAACCCCAAATGTCTTGCCGCGGTCCAGCAGGGGCGGGTGGAGGCTTACGTCATCGACCAGTCCATCTTGTTGTCCAATGCTGCCAAGAACAAGGACGTGAAAATCGTCGGCGAGACCTTCGGGAACAGCGATAAATACGGCATCGGGTTGCACAAAGGCACGGATGCACTGGCGTTCGTCAACGCGTGGCTGAAACTCGTGGAGTCCGACGGCTCATGGGACGGGCTGTGGAAGGCCACCGTTGGCCAGGTGCTGAAGACCGACCCGCCGAAGCCGCCTGCCATCGGCGCCTGAGGCAGCGTCTGTGGATCAGTTGTTTACGACCTACCTTGACCAGCTGCTGGCTGGGCTCTGGATGACGTTGCGATTGACCGCCGTTGGCTTCCTCGGTTCGCTGGTGGTCGGGACCGCAGTCGCGGCGTGCCGGGTCAGCCCGATTCTGCCCCTGCGCGCCTTGGGCCGGCTGTACGTGGAGCTCTTCGTCAACATCCCGCTGATCAGCTTGTTGGTGGTGGTCACGTTCGGTCTCCCGGACATCGGCATCACGTTCGACCTGTTCAGCTGCGCGGCCATCTCCATGATTCTGCTGGGCGGAGCCTTCACTTGTGAGGCGATCCGGACCGGGGTCAACGCGGTGTCGGTGGGCCAGGTCGAGGCCGCTCGATCCATCGGGTTGGACTTCTCCGGAGTGCTCCGGTTCGTACTTTTCCCCCAGGCTTTCCGCAGCGTCGTCCAGCCCGTGGTCAACGTGTTCATCGGCATCCTGCTGAGTTCATCCCTGGCCGGCGTCATAGGCGTGAAGGATCTCACTCTTCAGGTGTCGGAGATCAACAACGAAGCCGCGTTGGGGCTGACCACATACTTGCTGGCCGCCGTTGCGTATGCGGTTATTTCCCTGCTGGCGGGCGGCCTGGGAGCCCGGCTGGAACAACGGCTGCGGATTAAGCGATGAAGGGCTTCTAACCATGAGCACGCAGGACAGTCTCTTCGACGCGGCCGGCCCGAAGGCGCGGCGGCGGATACGCATCATCACGGCGCTCAGCCTCGCGCTTATGGCCTGCATCGCGGTGGCGGTGCTGCTGCGCTTTGGCCAGGCCGGGCAACTTGCCCCCGACCGCTGGGTTGAATTTACGCAAGGGCCCTACCTGCTCTTCCTGCTGGCCGGTCTGGGCAATACAGTGGCCGCGGCCGCTGTGTCCGCGGTCTTTGCCTTGCCGCTCGGTCTGGTCCTGGCGCTCGGCAGGCTGTCGCCGCGCACATCCCTTCAACGGTTCTCCACCGGCTGGATTGAGTTCTTCCGTTCTGTTCCGCTGCTCCTTGTGGTCTACATCTTTGTCAGCGGCCTTCCTCAATATGGGATCAACCCCGACATTTTCTGGAAACTGGTTATCCCGATCACGCTGTGCAGTTCTGCAGTCATGGCTGAGATCTTCCGGGCCGGTATCAGGGCCCTTCCCGCCGGCCAGAGCGAGGCCGGGCTGAGCCTGGGGCTGTCACAAGGACAGCTCATGCGCAGCGTCGTGCTGCCCCAAGCTGTCAGGATCGTGGTGCCGTCTATGGTCGCGCAGCTAGTGGTGCTGCTCAAAGACACCACCTTGGGCTACGCCGTAAGCTACCCGGAACTGATGAAAACCTCCAACAACCTGACCGCTTACACGAATCACCTGATCCAGACGTATTTGATCATTGCGGCCCTATATGTGGTTATCAACGTACTCATCTCACACCTGGCCCGTTACCTTGAGCGCCGAATTTCCGGGCGGGCTGCCCGATTGGGGCAGGAACCCCTGGAGGTGGGCATCGGATGAACGGACCGGCCGCGAGCCTGTCTTTTACCTGAGGGTGGCTCGCGCAGCATCAGGGAACGGGGCCGGGGATCCGCCCCGGCCTTCGCATTTTGTTCTTCCGCCGTGAGTTGTCCGGAAGGAACTGCAACACCATAGCGCTCGTTGATTCCCCGTCTTCCCCTGGCTAGGGATGTTGGTGCTCGGCCCAGGCCGGGCCCGCGGGGTGGCACAGGGCGGTAATCGGCGCTTGCTCCTGCGAGTACCGCGACTTCCTCACGGCGTGAACCGCGCCCGGCCCCAGCGGGGCTCATTTGATCTATCAGGTGATCGCATCAGGTGGCGGTGATGACGAGGCTGACGCTGTGGGGCGGCGGAGTGGTATCAGGGGGCAAGTCGGGCGTGGACGATGGCGCCCACGCCCGGGACGGCCGCCGTCAGCACCCACAGCACAATCCCGGTGGCAGTCATTTGACGATCAGGGTTCCGTACATGTTGGAGTGGTACGAGCAGGGGTAGGGGTATGCGCCGTGAGCGCATGGTGGGTCTAGGATCTACCTCGCGACCACAGTCTTGGACCAGCACGTCCGAGCACCCGGCGAGGGATTCTCTTGCGGACCACGCGGCGCCAAAATAGCGCCGCAATGGGACCGCCATTTAGCGCCGACGGTCACCGACGGGCGCCGTAGGGTTTCGTCTGTACTGGAACCGTGACACTTACAATCGCCCATTTCCGGCAGCGGTGCCGCTCCCCGCGGGACGGCCTAAACGCCGCTTCTGTTCGGAGGTGGCCAGCCAGTGGTTGGTGACTGTTGGCGATAACCCTGACTGCCTTGACAACGAGGCCCGCGCAGTCCTTGCCCGGGGCACGCGGAAGGGGTTTAGTACGGCCTGTCGGTTGGTCATGCAGGTCGCTCCTCGTTTCTCCATGAGCTCTTCGGAGAGGAGGGAACCGCCGCCATGATGTTCGTTGATTTCCAGCATGAGGGGCGCCCCGCAGTGCGGTGCTTATTCGGGGCCGGTCAGGTTCCGGAGGCCTACTCTTCATACCGGAGCGAAATTGCGCCCCGCCCGGGCGCTCGTTTAGGCAGCCCTGTTGGGGCGCGCCAGAAGTGGGCAGAACAGGGGGTGTGCACAATGTGCACACCCTGGGCTTCGGATCGGATCGTACTGGTGCCGGATTGGGCCGGACTGGCGATGTTTTCGGGGGAGTGGCGTGTTTTCAAGGCCTGGAGCCCGGTTCGAGTCCCACCTCGGGCACAAGTTCCCTGTTCAGGGGTTTTTGGTGTTTCTTCGCGTGCACATTGTGCACACTCTTGCCTCTGATCTGCGTCTCGGGTCTGTGGGTCCCCGACGGTCTATTTGCTTGTGTTGGAACGGCCGTCTACGGCGGTACCGCACTGTGGTGGCTGTGGTGGGCCTTCATCCTCGTTAGTCCGTTCCGTTGGGTTTTCGCGTTCACCACTTCATGGTGGCTGGGGGCGCTTACAACGTGACTTGTGAGTGTTCGTAGATCGACCTAGGGCTGTGGCCGGTCCAGAAAGTTCCGCGCTGATGCCCGTTCATGCAGGAACGCCGGGGGAACGTCATGACATGGAAACTGATCCGGAGTGGATCATGTGCCCGCTGAGCCTTGGCAGGTGGTAGAGGCTCATCCTCCCTGAAGCTACTCACCGTCGTGGGACACTGGACGCCTTCTTGAGTCATAGCGCTTCGAGCACGCTGACGTAGTTTGCGATGCCGACGCCGCCCATGTTTTGCACCGCGGCAATCCCGTGCCTACGCTCAGGGCGCGTGAAGTCCGGCTCCTTCATTGCTTGCCACCGGTCTCAGCGACCGCGTCGTCGCCAAACGGGTCTTCATCTCCGAGGTAACCGTGAAAACCCGTCTTGGGCACATTTACGGCAAACTCGAGGTCGAGAAGCCGTGGCAGCCATCGCGGCCGCTTACCGGCTGGCCTATCGACGGCGGGAAGGCTCTGCTTTCTCTGGCAAGCGGCCGCCGAGCCGTGTCGTTACCCGGGCCGCGGCAGATGCGCAGGCTTCTCCCAGGTCCTGCAGCCGTTCGCGTGAGACGCGGAATTTAGGAGCCGAGATCAGCACGGCGGCCGCTAGGGCGCCCCGGTGATCGTAGACGGGGGCGGCGACTCCCACTTCATCGATCGACGATTCCCCATAGTTGATTGCCCATCCCCGGACTGAAACCTCGCCGAGCCTGATCTTGTAGCCGTCGAGGCCCTCATCGTCGAGCCCCGGATAGGTGATTCCGCCGCTGCGCAGGAGGGCTGCGACACGTTCCGCGGGCTCGTTGGAGAGGAAGACCTGGACGGAGGCGCTCATGGCGTCCTTGTAGCGGGCTCCGAGTGGGGTGGTGTGTTTTATTTGGTGTTGGCTGGCAATTTGCTCCACGCACATTGATTCCGTGCCGTTCCAGACCATTAGGGCACTAGTTTCCCCTGTTTGCTCCGTTAGTTCCTGGAGGACCGGGTATGCTACGCGCCGCTCCTCCAGTTCCGCGAGCAACGGTCCGGCGACGGCGATCAACCCCAGGCCCAGCCGGAAGCGACGGGTTTCCGGGTCCCGCTCCACGAGGTTTTCCTGTTCGAAGGTGGATAAGATCCGTGAGACTGTGCTCTTGTGCAGGCCGACCCGGCTGGCTATTTCGGTGACTCCGAGCAGCGGCTCCTCGGCGGTGAACGTTCGCAGGACGGCGATGGCGTTGACGATGACGGAAGCACCTTTGGTGTCGCCGTTTGCGTGGGTCTCGGGGGTATCTGCTGAGGTCATTGTGTCTACCATCATTCCGTATAGGGACGGCAAAGCGGCGCCACGGTGGACGTGGCGCCGCCTTCTTTGCTGATGGCGAGAGCTCAGGCGCTGATGATGTTGTGTTCCGGGCCGAACGGGAACTTCGTGATGTTCTCCGCGCCGTCTTCGCCGACCACCAGGATGTCGTGCTCACGGTAGCCGCCGGCGCCGGGCTGGCCGTCCAGGACGGTGATCATGGGTTCCATCGAGAGGGCTTGATCAGTTCCAGGCCCCGCCGGTGGACCTCCACGTTGATGTTCCACAGTTCCAGGGAGCGGGCGTCCGGCTCGCCAAGGAAGAGGGTCCGCTCCAGGGCGGTGTAGTAGCCGCTGGTCATCGGGAAGCAGTTCAGCGACAGGATGTCGTGTTCCTGGAGCTTGCGGGTGGTGGCCCAGTTGTGGGCGCCGTCGGTGTTGAGGCCGGACTGGAACCAGACCCAGGTGTCGCGGATTTCGGAATCCGGGAAGGTCCGGGCAATCTCGTGCACCATSGCTTCGGTGCCGATCAGGGCGACCTCGTATTCGGTGATCCCGGGGGTGATGGCGTTGCGGATGGCTTCGCCGCCGAGGTCACCGATGCGTGCGCCGTGCTTGATGACGGCGATTTCTTCGGCGGACTTGATCATGCGCTGGCGCATGGCGTCCTGTGCGACGTCCACCAGGGTGGCGCCGTCGAACGCGGCCTGGATCTTGTTGCGGTTGTCCAGCGGCAGGGTGTCGTCCTCGACGCCGAGCCGGCGGACGGTGACGCCGCGGGTCCGCAGGGCCTCCTGGATGGCGAAGATGTAGTTGTCCCGGCGCCAGTCCGTGTAGACGATGTTCTCGCCGTAGCTGCGCCGCCACGGCATGCCGGCGTCGATGTTCGCGGTCACCGTCACGGTGTCGTCGGCCGTGACCACCATGGCGTAGGAGCGGCCGAAGTAGGTGAAGAGGAAGTCGGAGTAGTACTTGATGGAGTGGAAGCTGGTCAGCACGACGGCGTCCAGGTTCTTCGCTGCCATGATCGAACGGAGACCGGCAATGCGGCGTTCGAGCTCGGCGTCGGAGAACGTCAGCTGAACCTTCTGGCCGTTGTGGAGAACCTTCAGGCGTTCCAACTCGGAGACGTTTGAGGCAAGGGCGGTGGTGGACGGACACCGATGGGCACACCGGCCCGGATGCGGCTGCGGAAGCGCGGGTAGCCGAGGCCGAAGTAGATGGCCGAGGAGGTCAGGGTCCCGGCCAGCCAGGAGAGGTCAATGCCGCCCATGGCCGTCGCGATGGGGCCTTGCAGGGCCGGAACTCCGCCATACATGAACATCCAGGTCATGATGAGGCCGGCGAAGAAGGCGATGAACGCCGAGGGGTTGATGGCCTTGAGGGAGGTCTTCTTCGAGTCAAGGAAGAGGTAGGAGAAGTCCTTGTGGTGCCGCTCGAAGATGAAGTAGTGGACGGCCATGATGCCTCCCCAGGTGGCCACCCAGGCCACGATGGCGCCGAGCCAGGTGTCGAGGATCATTGCGAAGTCCTCGGCGAACATGAAGCCGATGACGGCGAACATGGACAGGATTCCCACGATGATCGACAGTTTGCGCCGGGAGATCTTGACATCCAGGGCCTGGAAGGCGACACCGAAGGTGTACAGGTTGATGATGTTGGTGGCGATGGGCCCGTGGATGACCAGCAGGATGACCGGGATGGCCAGGCTGCCGAAGTTGGAGACGATCAGTTCGCCGGGATCGGCCTGTCCGTTCTTCGTCGCGAGGCTGGCGCCGAGGATGCCGAGCCAGACGACGGGCAGGAACTGGCCCAGAACGCTGACCAGGAACAGCTTGGTCGGCTTGACCTTGCGGCTGACGAAACGGGAGTAGTCGGGAGCGTAGGTGAACCAGCCGATACCCCAGCCGATGCCAATGACGGTCATGATGCCGGACATCGCGGCGAGGCGCGGCATCCCCTCCAGGACGGCCCCCGCCGGCCCGGCGTAGCTCCAGTTGATGTCCAGCTGCGTCCAGGCGACGATGGACATTCCGACCAGGACCAGGATGGTGGGCGGCATCGTGATCCGTTCGAACTTGGAGATGGCGCGGTAGCCGCGGTAGCAGATGGCCACCTGGACAGTCATGATGACCGCCGCGACGGCGATGCGGACCGCGATGTTCTTTTCATTGGGGTCGACCCAGCCGATCATGCCGAACAGGGCAAGGATCAGGTCCAGGATGACCCAGGTGTTCACGGCGGACCAACCGATGGCGATGGTCGCCTGGATGGCGGCCGGAAGATAGGCCCCGCGGCGGCCAAAGGCGCCGCGGGCCAGCAGCATGCCGGTGGCACCGGTGCGCTGGCCCAGGATGACGAAGAAGCCAAAGCCGGCCATGCCAATGAGGTTGCCGACGATCAGTACCAGCAGGGTGTCGCCCAGACCCAGTCCCAACTGGATGCCGAGGGCTCCGAGGATCCAGTTGATGGGGGCAACGTTGGCGCCCGCCCAGATCCAGAACTGGCCGGACAGTTTCGTGGTCCGGGCGGATTCCGGGATGGGCTGCAGGACGTCTTCTACTTCGACGGTCGCCTCTTCGTGCGACCGTTGTTTAGCTTGGTTCATGCGCGTCTCGATTCACTTCGTTGTGATTGCCGAACGGAAGGTAGTTTCAGCTTATTGGTGATGCACAGCACAACCTAGATGCTTTTTGATTACACTGAACCCATATCAGGCGACGAAACGTCGCACGTTTACCTTTGGGGTATCCATGATCACGCTCGCAACCGTCCTCGAGTCCCAGCCGCTGGCCGCCGCCGACCCGGTGGTGCGCAGCAGTGTGCCCGGCACCCTGGAACGAGCTGTCCGCTGGGTGCATTCAAGCGAGGTGCTGGAGATTGCCCCGCTGCTGCGCGGAGGCGAGCTGCTGCTCTCCGGCGGGGAAGCCTTGCTGGCCCTTCCCCCACAAGAGCAGGAAAATTACATCCGCAGCGTGGCGGGACGGAAGATTGCCGCCTTGGCCCTGCAGACTGCGGGCCAGGCGGCGCCCATGTCGGAATGGCTGATTGCCGCGGCAAATGAGTACGGGCTGCCGCTGATTGACCTGCGCGCGGTGGTGCCCTTTGTCGACGTCGCCGAGGCAGTGAACCGCATGGTGGTCAACGAGCAGGCTGCCGCCCATGTGGTGGTCGACGACGCCTCCCGCCGGATTGCGCGCCAGATCACGGACCGGGGGCCGAATCTCCCGGTCATCCTCGAGATGCTGGCCACCTCGTTGGAGGCGGAGGTGTCGCTGACGGCGCCGGATGGATCCCCGCTCGGCCGCGCCGGCAGTGCCTTCGGCGAAGCCGGTGCCTTCGGCGAAGCGGGTGCCGCTGGCGAAGCGGGGGTCACCGACACGCCCGGCGCGGCCGGCCCGAGCCACGAAGAAGGCTCCCAGGCCGTGGCTGGCATCGTGGTCGGCGGTCAACTGGCGGCCCAGCTGACACTCCGTTCCCCGTCGCGTGATCCTTTCCTGCTTGAGCTTGCAGCCGACCGGCTCTCCGGCATCCTCGCACTGGCCCTCGCGCAGGCCTTCCGCCCGACGCCGGCCCAGGTGGCCGATGCGCGACTGTTGGAGACGGTGATCGAGGGCGGCGACGCCGCGATCATCGGCCCACTCTGGCTGCAAGCCGGCCTGCAGCCCGGACTGGCTGCCGTAGTGGCTGTCTTTCGGACGTCCGGGCGGGAAGCGAACTTCTCCACCGTCGAACGCGCCGTCCGTCTGGCGGGAGTGACCGTCAAGTCCCACCAGCGGGACGGCGAACGGGCGGTGCTGTTCACTGTGGCGCGCACTGAGGCGCACGCGGTCCGGGATGCGCTGCTCCGGGCAGCGCGGGGCGCCGTGGGCGGCTCCGAAGGCTTTGCGGCCTTCGGCCCCACCGTGGCCGACGGCCTGCGCGCGCACGAGTCCTATGTTGAGGCGCAGGAGACCATCCGGCTCGGGACACCGGCCGCGGGCGACGTGCTCGATGCCATGGACTTTCTGGGGCGGCGGATCCTGGATGCCGTGCCGGACCCTGGCTTCCTGGACTCCTACGTGGAATCTGGCCTGGCGGAAGTCCTCGAGTGGGACCGGAAACACGGCACCGCGCTGCTGGGGACGCTGCTGTGCTGGCTGGACTCCGGGTGCAACACGACTGCGTCAGCCGTCACCTTGAACGTTGAGCGGCAGACGATGCACAAGCGGCTGAGCAAGATCCAGGCCCTGCTGGGCGGGGACCCTCGAACCTCCGGCCGGCTGCTGACCCTCCATATCGTGGCCGCCGCGGCGGCGGCCACGCCCGCCGCGCACCCGGTCCGGCGCACGTCCTAGAGGACGCTGCGGATAGTCTTCTCGAAGCTGGTGACGTGCTCGAAGGCCAGGCCCGCCGCCCGTTCGGCGTCGCCATCTGCAATGGCGTGGAGCAGGTCGACGTGTTCGGTGATGTGGCCGGCGACGGACGGGATCTTGTCCAGCACCAGGCACCAAATGCGGGTCGCCAGGTTGTCGTACCGGATCAGCACGTCCTCCAGGTGAGGGTTCGCCGCGGCAGCGTAGATCTGCCGGTGCACCATGATGTCAAAGCGCATCAACGTGTGCTGGTCGGCGCCCCGCGGGTCCGAGCCGGAGATATCGGCCGCCAGCGACCGGAGCCTGGCCCGCATTTCAGGGTTGGCGGAGCGCGCAGCCCGCCGTGCCGCGAGCGGCTCCAGCAGTTCGCGGATCTCCGAGATGTCGGCCAGTTCCGTGATGTCGACGCGGGTGGCAAACGTTCCGCGGCGCGGATAGGAGACCACCAGGTGGTCACTCTCCAGCCGCTTGAGCGCCTCGCGGACCGGCGTGCGCCCAAACCCTAGCCGGGCCGCGAGAACCGAGTCGTTGATGGCCTCCCCCGGCCGAATTTCCAGCATGATCAGCTGGTCGCGCAGCTGCCGGTACGCCTGTTCCGACAGCGGCAACTCCGCGCCGCCTGCTTCCGTATCTTCCACCGCAAGGCTCGTCATGTCCCCTCCTCGTGTCTCACTTTGCGTATTGCCACCCCCGCCGCGGTTGTTTTAGTAACACCCTTGACGTGACGTGACCTACAACATATTGTTGCATTCAATCTAATATATCAGTCATGTATTAGTTGGCTAGCAGTTGTTGACTAGCCCTTGATCGAAAGGAGCAAGCCATGGCAGATGTGCTCACCGGCACCCTCTCCAGCGTCGACGCCGAAGTCGACGCAGCCATCGCCCGAGAGCTCGACCGCCAGCAATCGACGCTGGAAATGATCGCCTCGGAAAACTTCGCCCCCACGGCAGTGATGACCGCCCAGGGCTCGGTGCTGACCAACAAGTATGCGGAGGGCTACCCCGGCAAGCGGTACTACGGCGGGTGCGAACACGTGGACGTGATCGAACAGCTCGCCATCGACCGGGTCAAGGCCCTCTTCGGCGCCGAGGCCGCCAATGTGCAGCCGCACTCCGGCGCTCAGGCCAACGCCGCCGCGATGTTCGCGTTGCTGGATCCGGGCGACACCATCCTGGGCCTGGACCTGGCGCACGGCGGCCACCTGACCCACGGGATGAAGATCAACTTCTCCGGCAAGCTGTACAACGTGGTTCCCTACCATGTGCGTGAATCCGACATGACGGTGGACATGGCAGAGGTGGAGGCGCTGGCGCTGGAACACCGGCCCAGGCTGATCGTGGCCGGCTGGTCCGCCTACACCCGCCAGCTCGATTTTGCGGAGTTCCGGCGCATCGCGGACTCCGTTGGCGCCTACCTGATGGTGGACATGGCCCACTTCGCCGGCCTGGTTGCAGCGGGGCTGCACCCGAACCCGGTGCCGTACGCCGACGTCGTCACCACCACCACGCACAAGACGCTGGGCGGCCCGCGCGGCGGTGTCATCCTGAGCCGCGAGTCCCTGGCCCGCAAGATCAATTCCGCCGTTTTCCCCGGCCAGCAGGGCGGCCCGCTGGAGCACGCGATCGCGGCGAAGGCCGTGTCATTCAAGATCGCCGGAACCCCCGAGTTCAAGGACCGCCAGCAGCGCACCCTGGAAGGGGCCAAAATCCTGGCCGAGCGGCTGCTCGCACCCGACGTCGCCGAATATGGGATCTCCGTGGTGGGCGGCGGCACCGACGTCCACCTGGTCCTGGTGGACCTGCGCAACTCCGAACTGGACGGCCAGCAGGGCGAGGACCGCCTGCACCGGATTGGCATCACCGTGAACCGCAACGCGGTTCCGTTCGACCCCCGGCCGCCGATGGTCTCGTCCGGACTGCGCATCGGTACCCCGGCGCTGGCCACCCGAGGCTTCGGCGCAGCCGAATTCACCGAGGTTGCGGACATCATCGCCGAGGCCATCAAGGGCGAACTCAGCGACGAGTCCGCCGTGCTGCTCCGTGACCGCGTCACCGTCCTGACCGAAAAATTTCCGCTATACCCGAACCTGCCGTACCCGAACCCTACTTATCCGGACCCCGCCGCGGACGCCGGAACTACCCCGAACGGAGTTGCCCAGTGAGCACCGACCACCTCCCGGAGCACCCGGACTTCCTCTGGCGCAACCCGGAGCCCAAGTCCTCCTATGACGCCGTGATTGTGGGCGGCGGCGGGCACGGCCTCGCCACCGCCTACTACCTGGCCAAGAACCACGGCATGACCAACATTGCCATCCTGGAAAAGGGCTGGCTTGCTGGCGGCAACATGGCCCGGAACACCACCATCATCCGTTCCAACTACCTCTGGGACGAGAGCGCGGCGATCTACGAGCACGCCCTGAAGCTGTGGGAGATCCTGCCCGAAGAGCTCGAGTACGACTTCCTCTTCAGCCAGCGCGGGGTCATGAACCTGGCCCACACCCTGGGCGACGTCCGCGAAAGCATGCGCCGGGTCGGGGCCAACAAGCTCAACGGCGTGGACGCCGAGTGGCTGGACCCGAAGCAGGTCAAGGAACTCTGCCCCATCCTGAACATCAATGACAACATCCGCTACCCGGTCATGGGTGCCACCTACCAGCCGCGCGCCGGCATCGCCAAGCACGACCACGTCGCCTGGGCCTTCGCTCGCAAGTGCGATGAGCTCGGCGTGGACATCATCCAGAACTGCGAAGTCACCGGCTTCCTCAAGGACGGAAACCGCGTCGTCGGGGTCAAGACCACCCGCGGCACGATCCACACCGAGAAGGTCGGCCTCTGCGCGGCAGGACACAGCACCGTCCTGGCGGAAATGGCAGGGTTCCGGCTCCCGGTCCAGTCGCACCCGCTCCAGGCCCTGGTGTCCGAGCTGCATGAACCCGTCCACCCCACGGTGGTCATGTCCAACCATGTCCACGTCTACGTCTCGCAGGCGCACAAGGGCGAACTGGTCATGGGCGCCGGCGTGGATTCCTACAACGGCTACGGCCAGCGCGGTTCCTTCCACGTGATCGAGCACCAGATGGCGGCCGCCGTCGAACTCTTCCCGATCTTCGCCCGGGCCCACGTCCTCCGGACCTGGGGCGGGATCGTGGACACCACCATGGACGCTTCCCCGATTGTGGGCACCACTCCGGTGGAGAACATGTTCGTCAACTGCGGCTGGGGCACCGGCGGGTTCAAGGGGACCCCGGCCGCCGGCCTGACCTTCGCCCACACCATCGCCACCGGTGCCCCGCACCAGCTCAACAAGCCCTTCGCACTGGAACGCTTTGAAACCGGTGCCCTGATCGACGAACACGGCGCCGCCGCCGTGGCCCACTAGCGAAAGGTAAAGGACATGCTCCTGATTTCCTGCCCCAACTGCGGGCCACGAGATGAGACCGAATTCCATTACGGCGGCCAGGCCCACGTGCCGTACCCCGAAAACCCGGCAGAACTCACCGACCGCGACTGGGCCGAGTACCTGTTCTACCGCGACAACACCAAGGGCATTTTTGCCGAGCGCTGGCTGCACAGCACGGGCTGCCGGCAGTGGTTCAACATGCTCCGCGACACCGTTACCTACGACATCCAGGCCGTGTACCCGATGGGGCAGTTGCGTCCAGCCACGGGATCAACAGCCCCCACCGTCACCACCCCGGTTTCCCCGGAAGGAGCAATCAAATGACCGCCCAGCCGCAGCCCGCGCGTCTTAACGCCGGCGGACGCATCGACCGCAGCGTCACCTGGCGCTTCACCCTGGATGGCCGCGAATACGCTGGCCATCCAGGCGACACCCTCGCCTCCGCCCTGCTGGCCAACGGCCGGATCGCCGCCGGAAACTCGCTGTACGAGGACCGGCCGCGCGGCATCATGTCCGCCGGCGTCGAGGAATCCAACGCCCTGGTCAAGGTTGCGGCCCGGTTCCCCGGCCACGTCGCCGAGTCCATGCTGCCGGCCACCACGGTCTCCCTCGTGGACGGGCTCAGCGCCGAGTGGCTCAACGGGCTGGGCAAGCTGGACCCGGCCGAGGACTGTGCCGAGTACGACAAGAAGTACGTCCACACCGACGTCCTCGTGGTCGGCGGTGGCCCCGCGGGCCTGGCCGCGGCCCGCGAAGCCGTCCGCGCCGGCGCCCGGGTAATCCTCATTGACGACCAGCCTGAACTGGGCGGCTCGCTGTTGTCCGGATCCACCGCTCCGGACCTCGCGGACACCATCGAAGGGCAGTCCGCCCTGGACTGGGTGGCCAACGTTGAGGCCGAACTAATCTCCGCGGCCGAGTGCACGGTGCTGAACCGCACCAGCGCCTTCGGCTCTTACGACTCGAACTACGTCATCGCGGCCCAGAACCGGACCGACCACCTCCTGAGCCCGGCGGCGCCGGGCGTGTCCCGGCAGCGGATTTGGCACATCCGTGCCAGCCAGGTCATCCTGGCCCCGGGCGCCCACGAACGCCCGCTGGTCTTCGAGAACAACGACCGCCCCGGCATCATGCTCGCCTCCGCGGTCCGCAGCTACCTGAACCGCTACGCCGTGGCCGCCGGCTCCCGCGTGGTCATCAGCACCACCAACGACAGCGCCTACGCCCTCGCCGCCGACCTCCGCGCCGCCGGCGTCAGCGTCGAAGCCGTCGTCGACGCCCGGACGCAGCTGAGTGAAACCGCCGCTGCGGCAGCCGCAGCCGGCACCCGCGTGCTGATCGGCAGCGCCGTCGCCGACACCACCGCCGCCGGAACCGACACCGCCGGAACGGGCGGCCGGCTCCGCGGCGTCACCGTCCGGAGCATCAACGACGACGGCGAACTCACCTCCGGCGTCGAACAGATCGCCTGCGACCTGCTCGCTGTCTCCGGCGGCTGGTCACCGGTGGTGCACCTGCACTCCCAGCGCCAGGGCAAGATCCGCTGGGACGATGACCTGGCGGCGTTCGTCCCCAGCAGCGTCGTCCCCAATCAGCAGGTGGCCGGCTCCGGCCGCGGCAGTTTCGAACTCGACGACTGTGTCGCCGAAGGCATCGCCGCCGGGGCAGCCGCGGTCGGCGCCGCCGGCTTCACCGCCGCGGGCACGGAGGCCACGGCGGGAACGCCGACGCCGCCGCGCGCCTCGGCCCCGACCCGGCAGCTCTGGCTGGTTCCGGGGCAGGAAGGCGGCCCGGAGGACTGGCATCACCACTTCGTCGATTTCCAGCGCGACCAGACCGTGGCCGACGTCCTGCGCTCCACCGGGGCCGGGATGCGGTCCGTGGAACACGTCAAGCGCTACACCTCGATCAGCACGGCCAACGACCAGGGCAAGACCTCCGGGGTAAACGCGATCGGCGTCATCGCCGCAGCACTGCGGCAGGCCGGCGAAGCGTCCCGGGGCATCGGGGAAATCGGCACCACCGCTTACCGCGCCCCCTTCACCCCGGTGGCGTTCGCGGCCTTGGCCGGACGTCAGCGCGGCGAGCTCTTCGATCCCGCCCGCGTCACCTCCATCCACCCGTGGCACGTCGCCCAGGGTGCGCTCTTCGAGGACGTCGGCCAGTGGAAGCGGCCGTGGTACTACCCGCAGGGCGGAGAGGACATGGACGCCGCGGTGCTGCGCGAATGCGCCGCCGTCCGGGACTCGGTGGGCTTCATGGACGCCACCACGCTGGGCAAGATCGAGATCCGCGGCAAGGACGCCGGCGAATTCCTGAACCGCATCTACACCAACGCGTTCAAGAAGCTTGCACCGGGCTCGGCCCGCTACGGCGTGATGTGCACCCCCGACGGGATGATCTTCGACGACGGCGTCACGCTGCGCCTCGACGAGGACCGGTTCTTCATGACGACCACCACCGGCGGCGCAGCCAAGGTGCTGGACTGGCTGGAGGAATGGCTGCAGACCGAATGGCCCGAGCTGGACGTGCACTGCACCTCCGTCACGGAGCAGTGGACCACCATCGCCGTCGTCGGACCGAAATCCCGGGCCGTCGTGGCCAAGCTGGCACCGGAGCTGGACGCCGACGGCGGCCTCGACGCCGACGCCTTCCCGTTCATGACGTTCCGCGAAACGACGCTGGCCTCCGGCGTCAAGGCCCGGATCTGCCGCATCTCGTTCTCCGGCGAACTGGCCTACGAGATCAACGTGCCGGCCTGGTACGGGCTCTCCACCTGGGAAGCCGTGGCCGCGGCCGGCGCCGAGTTCAACATCACCCCCTACGGCACCGAAACCATGCACGTGCTCCGGGCGGAGAAGGGCTACCCGATTGTTGGCCAGGACACCGACGGAACCGTCACCCCGCAGGACGCCGGGATGGAATGGGTGGTGTCCAAGGTCAAGGACTTCATCGGCAAACGCTCCTACGCCCGCCAGGACGCCGGCCGCACCGACCGCAAGCACCTGGTCAGCGTCCTCCCCGTCGACGGCAGCATCCGGCTCCCCGAAGGAACCCAGCTGGTGGAGCAGGGCATCCCGGTCAATCCTGCCTACGGCCCCGTGCCCATGCAGGGCTTCGTGACCTCGAGCTACCACAGCGCCGCGCTGGGCAGGTCCTTTGCCCTGGCCCTGATCAAGAACGGCCGCAACCGCATCGGCGAGACTCTGGTGGCCGCCGCCGGCGACGAACTGGTGGACGTTGTCGTCGCTGAAACTGTACTTTTTGACTCTGAAGGGACCCGTAAAGATGGCTGACACTGCAGCACTCGAAAACTCCAAGAAGATCCAGACCCTCCGGAAGAGCCCGGCGTCGCACCTGGGCGCGGCTTTCGAAGCGGGCTCGGTCGCGGGCGTGGTGGAACTGCGCGAGGTGCCGTTCCTGACCATGGCGGGGCTCCGGCTGGCCCCGGCCAGCGCGGCCGGCGAGCGGCTGGCTGCCCTCACGGGCGGGCTGCCGGCCATCTCCGGGGAGGTCGGGGGTAGTGGCGACACCGCGGTGCTGTGGCTGGGTCCGGCGGAATTCCTGCTCGTGGCGCCCGCGGAGTCGCACGAAAGCCTGGGCGGCAGCCTCCCCCGGACGCTCATCGAGGGGCTCGGGGACGGCGAGGGACAGGTGGTGGATCTGTCCGCCAACCGCACCACGCTCGAACTTTCGGGTCCGCGGGCGCGGGCTGTGCTGGAAAAGGGCTGCGCCCTGGACCTCCACCCCCGCGTCCTGAAACCCGGGACGGCGCTGTCCACGGAAATCGGCGGCATCCCGGCCATCCTCTGGAAGACTGCGGACGAGACCTACCGGGTCCTGCCGCGGGCCTCCTTTGCGGAGTTCCTTGGCCGCTGGCTCCTCGATGCCATGCGCGAATTCGCGACCCCCGAGGTCCCCTAATGGCGCTCAGCGTCCTCGACCTGTTCTCCGTTGGCATCGGGCCGTCCTCCTCCCACACGGTCGGCCCGATGCGGGCGGCAAAACGCTTCGCCGACGGGCTCAAGAGCGACGGCCAGCTGAGCTCCACCACCAGGGTCCAGGCCGAACTGTTCGGTTCCCTGGGCGCCACCGGCCGGGGCCACGGTTCGGATAAGGCCGTGGTCCTGGGACTCCAGGGCCAGGACCCCGAGACCGTGGACACCGGAACCGCCGACGACCAGGTGGCTGCGGCCGCGCTCGACGCCGAACTCAGGATCGCCGGGGACCACCGGGTGGACTTCAACTGGGACGAGGATGTGGTCCTGCACCGCCGGAAATCCTTGCCGGCCCACCCGAACGGGATGACCTTCCGGGCGCTGGACCGCTCCGGGGCAGTCCTCCGGGAACGCAGCTTCTACTCGATCGGCGGCGGCTTCGTGGTGGCCGGTGACGCCGCCGGCACGGACAAGGTTGTCGAGGACACCACGGTGCTCCCGTATCCTTTCACCACGGCGGATGAGCTCCTGGCGACCTGCGCCCGCGAAGGCAAGTCCGTCTCGGACATCATGCTCGCCAACGAGCTCGTGTGGCGCAGCGAGGCCGAGCTCCGCGAGCGCCTGCTCAAGATCTGGGCCGTCATGCGCGAATGCGTGAGCAACGGCTGCGCCGCGGAAGGAATCCTGCCGGGCGGGCTCAACGTCACCCGCCGCGCGCCGTCGTTGTTCAGGACGCTTAGCGCCACCGATGCGGAACTGGACGGCGGAACCTCCGCCGACCCGCTGCTTGCGATGGAATGGGTGAACCTGTTCGCGCTGGCGGTCAACGAGGAGAACGCCGCGGGCGGGCGGATCGTCACCGCCCCCACCAACGGCGCGGCCGGGATCGTGCCGGCGGTCCTGCACTACTACACCAGGTTCGTCCCGGGAGCCGACGACGACGGTGTGGTCCGCTTTCTGCTGGCCGCCGCCGCCGTCGGCATCCTGTTCAAGATCAACGCCTCGATTTCCGGGGCGGAGGTCGGCTGCCAGGGCGAAGTGGGCTCCGCCTGCTCCATGGCCGCCGCCGGGCTCTGCGAAGTGCTCGGCGGGACGCCGGCGCAGGTGGAAAACGCCGCCGAAGTCGGCATTGAACACAACCTCGGCCTCACCTGCGACCCGGTGGGCGGGCTCGTGCAGATCCCGTGCATCGAACGCAACGCCATCGCCAGCGTCAAGGCCATCAACGCCGCGCGTCTTGCCCTGCACGGCGACGGCAGCCATAAGGTATCCCTGGATAAAGCCATCAAGACCATGCGAGAAACAGGAGCGGACATGAAAACCAAGTACAAGGAAACCTCGCGCGGGGGCCTCGCCGTGAACGTCATCGAGTGCTGAACGGTGACGGTTATCCAGTCTGAAGCGTCAGCGGCCGGGCCGCAGGTGGTGGAGCACGTACTCACCCTCGATTGCCCCGAGCAGAAAGGGATTGTGCACGCTGTTTCCGGATTCTTGCTGGAACACGGCTGCGACATCCTCGACATCAAGCAGTACGGGGAACGCTCCGAAGGGCATTTCTTCATGCGCGTGCACTTCTCCTCGGAGGGGGACGCATCCACGGCAGAACGGCTGAGGGCGGCCTTCCCCGCGGTGGGCGACCGGTTCGCGATGAACTGGCAGCTGGAGCGGCACGGTTCGAAACGCAGGGTGCTGATCATGGTGTCCAAGTTCGGCCATTGCCTCAACGACCTGCTGTTCCGGGCCAGGATCGGGGAATTACCGGTCGAGGTGGTGGCTGTTGTCTCCAACCACACCGACCACCAGACGCTCGTCGAATGGCATGGCATCCCGTTCTTCCATGTGCCGGTCACGGCCGCCACCAAGCCTGAGGCGGAACAGCGGCTCCTAGACCTCGTCGAGGAGTTCGACGTGGAGCTGGTGGTGCTGGCCCGCTATATGCAGGTCCTCAGTGATGACCTGACCCGCCGCCTGGACGGCCGGGCCATCAACATCCACCATTCGTTCCTGCCCAGTTTCAAGGGCGCCAAACCGTACCACCAGGCGTACGCACGCGGCGTGAAGACAGTCGGCGCCACCGCGCACTACGTCAACGCGGAGCTCGACGAAGGGCCCATCATCTCCCAGCAGGTGGTGGAGGTGGACCACACCTACGGCCCCGAGGACCTGGTGGCGGCCGGGCGGGACACCGAATGCAAGGCCTTATCCAATGCGGTCCGCTGGCACTGCGAAGGCCGCGTCATCCTGCAGGGCAACCGGACCGTGGTGCTGCGCTAGTTCCCGGTAGCGGGCGCTGAGAGCACCCGGTAGCCGGCGCGGCGTACCCGCCGGGTCAGTTCCGCGTCCACGCCTGCCGGGTCTTCCCGGAACGGCCCGACGTCCTCCAGCACGGATCGGCGGAAGGCCCGGATGTTGAGCGCCGGCATCCGGGCCCGCAGCCGGTTCAGCTTCGCCGGCCGCCGGTGCCCGCAGACCGCGCCGGTGCGCCTGTCGCCGAAACCCTGGAGCATCCGTTTGACAGTGTGCCGGGCCAGGATGCCGTCCGCGTCGACGAGCATCAGGACCTCGCCGGTGGCGTGCTGAAAGCCCAGGTTCAGGGCGGCAGCCTTACCGGCGCGGGCCTGCCGGACGACCTTGATCCGCAGGTCCGCGGCGGCCATAGCCAGCATGAGTTCGGCCGTGGTGTCGGCGGACCCGTCGTCGACCAGCACCACTTCGTAGCGGTCGTAGCTGGTGAGCTGGATGGACCGCACACAGTCCTCGATGTCGCCCGCCCGGTTGAAGGCGGGGACAATGATCGACACCGTGGGCCATTCGTCCAGCAGGGTGGGCGTGCCGCGTCGGCGGCGCAGCGCGGCGCTGACCTCAAACCGCAGCGACATTGGCATGCGTCGCCGGGCTCTGCCGGAAGGACGCCGGGTTGAAGGAAGGCAGCACGAAGGAGGCCAGGACGGCGTCGAGCAATTCGGGTGCGAGCGCGCTGTGGGCGCCGAACCGGGCGCTGACTTCGAGCACCACCGGGGTCCCGTCGGCGCGGCGCCGGACAACGACGCCGACCGGGCCGGTCAGGCCCAGCACGCGGACCGCCGCCATCGCTACATTCCCCACGTCGACGGCCTCTCCTGCCTCAGCCCGGCGGGCGCCCGCCGCGTTAGCCACCGCCCCTTGGGCCGCTTCCGTGTTCTCGACCACGACGACGAACGGCGCGGCGCTGTTGTGCGCCGGGGTGCCGAAAACCATCGGACCGTACTCAGTTCCCGGGATGAATTCCTGCACTATCTGGCCAGCCGGCAGATGGTGCCAGTCCACCTCCGCGCTGCCGTCGACGACGACCGCCCCGCGCCAGCCGCCCGCGACGCGGGGCCGGACGACCACCGGGCCGCCCAGGGCGTCCATGGCGGCGTCGGCGCTGGCGAAGTCCCTCGGCACGCCGAATCGGGGGACGGGCACACCGGCCGACTGCAGCTGCCAGGCGGTGTACAGCTTGTCGCCGGCGAGCGCCACAGGACCCGGTTCGCCGATGACGACGCGGACGTCGGGACCGAACCCGGCGCGGAACGCTGCCAGCTGCGGCAGTTCCTCGCTCACGGTGGGAATGACGAGGTTGACGTCTTCGGCGGCCACCAGCCGGCGGAGTGCAGAGACCAGTTCCGGGTCCGAGGCCCCTGGGACACGAACACCGGTGATGCCCGAGCCTGCCGGCAGCTCGCGGATGTCGGTGCCCAAGACGGGAATGCCCCGTTCTTTGAGCTGGGCCGCTATGGCGTGTCCCGCGGCGCCCCCGGCCCCGGTAACCAGCGCGCGGGGCTTCACAGGTGGCCCTCTTGATGAGACGTGAGCATAAGAATCCAATTCCTTTGCTGAAGTTCCGGCCGCCCCAGTGCTGCGCCGGACAAATTGGTGGATGGAGGTGCCCCCTCAGTAAAAGGGACGTTTCTATCGGATAGCCCGAGTAGGGGCTACCCGAATCTGCCCCGAGGGCCCCGCCGCGCGGCTCGGGCGCTACTGGGGTTGATCCGGGGGCTACCCGAGGCGCTGTCTTGGAATGCCGCAAGCCCGCGGACCGTGACCTCACATGACGCCGGCCCCGGTGCCGGGCGCCGTCGTAAGTGTTAGATTTTTTGTGAGTAATGAGCCCCGGCGACAAGCCCTGACTTGCCGGGCGGCAACCCTCCTTTCGCGGCGGGGTGCCTCAGGTGAAAACTCGGCAATCGACCATTCGAGCTGCAAGCGTGAGAGTAAGGAGACCCGTCATGCCCGACGCGTCCGCGCCCGCTGTGCCCGGCACAGCCGCCGCCCCGTCCCCGGCCGTTCCCGGTCCGGGCACAGAAAAACCACTGGCCTACCGGCTGTTCACCGGCCCCGATGACCGCAGCTTTTGCGAACGCATCTCGGCCGCACTGGCCGACGGCTACGTCCTGCACGGCAGCCCCGCCGTCACGTTCAACGGCAGCACCGTCATAGTGGCCCAGGCCGTCGTGCTGCCGGCGGCAGTCGCGGCCGGCAGCGGCGGCAGCGGCGGCTTCGACGGCGGCTTCGACGGCGGGGACCAGGCATGAGCTACGCCGGCGATCTGAGTCCGCGCCAGGCCTGGGCCAAACTTGGGGCCGGCGCGACCCTGGTGGACGTCCGCACCGCGGCGGAATGGGAGCAGATCGGCATTCCGGTCACCGCGTCCGCCGCCGACGGCCGCCGGGATCCGCTGTTCATCCAGTGGAGCCTCGCCGGCGGGACCCCCAACCCGAACTTCCTGGAGCAGCTCCGCCAGCAGGCGCCAGCGGCCGACGCCGAGCTCCTCTTCCTCTGCCGCTCCGGAGTGCGCTCTGTCGCCGCCGCCAACGCCGCCGCGGCCGCCGGCTTCACCGCCTACAACGTGCTGGAGGGCTTCGAGGGCCAACCGGACGAGACCGGCGCCCGGACTGTAAACGGCTGGAAGAACCGCGGCCTCCCCACCCACGGCGGAAGCACTAAATGAGCTTCAATCCCGACGCCCAGGGCTGGAGCCCGGAAACCCAGGCCGTCCGCGGCGGCCTCGACCGCACCGGGTTCCAGGAAACAACCGAGCCGATCTTCCTGAACTCCGGCTTCGTCTACGAATCCGCCGCCGCCGCGGAACGCGCCTTCACCGGCGAGGACGAGCGCTTCGTCTACTCCCGCTACGGGAACCCCTCCGTAGCCACCTTCCAGGAACGGCTCCGGCTCCTGGAAGGGACCGAGGCGTGCTTCGCCACGGCGTCGGGCATGTCCGCGGTCTTCACCGCGCTCGGGGCGCTGCTCGCGGCGGGCGACCGCGTGGTCGCGGCCCGGTCGCTCTTCGGATCCTGCTTCGTGATCCTGAACGAGATCCTGCCGCGCTGGGGGGTGGAGACGGTCTTCGTGGACGGCCCGGACCTCGAACAGTGGCGGGCGGCGCTGTCGGTGCCGACCACCGCGGTGTTCTTCGAGTCGCCGTCGAACCCGATGCAGGAGATCGTGGACATTGCGGCCGTGAGCGAACTGGCGCACGCCGCCGGCGCCACGGTGGTGGTCGACAACGTCTTCGCCACTCCCCTGCTGCAGCGTTGCGGCGAGCTCGGCGCCGACGTGGTCGTGTACTCCGGCACCAAGCACATCGACGGCCAGGGCCGGGTGCTCGGCGGCGCGATCCTGGGCACCAAGGAGTTCATCGAGGGCCCGGTCAGGCAGCTCATGCGCCACACCGGTCCGGCCCTATCCGCCTTCAACGCCTGGGTTTTAAGCAAGGGCCTGGAAACGATGGCCCTGCGGGTAAGCCATTCCTCGGCCTCCGCGCTGCGGCTGGCCCAATGGCTCGAGGAACAGCCGGCCGTGAGCTGGGTCAGGTACCCGCTGCTGGCGTCCCATCCGCAGTACGAGCTGGCCGCCCGGCAAATGAAGGCCGGCGGCACCGTGCTGACTCTCGAGCTTGCGCAGTCGCCCGGGCGCTCGGCGAAGGCCGCCGCCTTCGCGCTGCTGGATGCGTTGCGGATCATCGATATCTCCAACAACCTCGGCGATTCCAAGTCGCTGATCACCCATCCGGCCACCACCACCCACCGCGCCATGGGGCCCGCCGGGCGTGCCGCGATCGGCCTCAGCGACGGCGTCGTGCGCCTGTCGGTGGGCCTGGAGGACGTCGATGACCTGATCCGCGACCTGGGGCAGGCGCTCAAGCAGGTCTAGCCGCGGCCAGGCCTAGCCACGGCGCACCCGTGACAGCACCGGGGCCGGTTCCGCAGCAGTGTCGGCGTCGGCGCCGCGCAGCGTGACGCGCACGGCGTGGGCGACGACGGCGGCCAGGCCGGCGTCGTCGGCGGGGTTGTCCAGCCCCGGGGCGCGGAGTGCCTGCCGCTGCAGCTGTGAACCCGTACCGTTCGCCAGGATCCGGTCCACGCCGCGGCGGGCCAGCTCCAGTTCCCCCTGCTCGGCGAGGACGGGCGCCAGGAACTCCACCAGCGCGTGCACCACCTCGGCCGCCGGCGCCGGCCGGAAGCTCCCGAAGTCCAGCAGCTTGCCGCGCAAGCCGCAGTTGCTGGCCTGCCAAGCCGCCATCTTCAGCAGCACCGTGGGCACCGGAGCGGGATCCACGCCGTCGCGCCACTCCCGGCTGGCTGACTCCACGAGGGCGCGCACCAGCACGGCGATCAGCGCGGCATCCTCCGCGCGCAGGCAGACGTCCGCAACCCGGACCTCCACGGTGGGGTGATAGCGGGCCAGCCGGGCATCGAAATAGACCATGCCCTCGTCAAAGAGCACCCCGGTCTCCAGCAGCCGGGAAACGACGCGCCGGTACATTGCCACGCTGCCGAAGATCATGGAGGGCCCGGCCGCCGGCCAGCGGTTCCACGCCTGCGTGCGGTAGCTTTCGAAGCCGGTCACCGTACCGTTCCAGAACGGCGAGTTGGCGCTGATCGCAATCAACACCGCCAGTTTGTCGCGGATCCGGTCCAGGACTGCCACGCCTTCCTCAGGGGAGCCGATGCTGGTGTGGACGTGGAAGCCGCAGGTGAGCTGTTCCCGCACGGTGAGGCCGAAGCGTTGCTGCATGCTGGCATACCGCGGCTTGGGCGTCGTGTGGGTGGTGGATGCCCGGGGCGACGTGGCCAAGGCGGCCACCCGGGCGCCGAGGACGCGGGCGGCTTGGTCCGTGAAGGCGCGGGACTGCCGGATCTGATGGAGCAGCCCGCCGTAATCCAGGCACGGCGCCGTCTGGGTCTCAATCTGCTCCAGCTTGAGCTCGAAACTGAAGCTCGACTCTTCGTGAGCCGGTTCCGCCGCGGCGGACTGCTCGACGTCGGGCGCAGGCGCGCCGGACGTCGGGGACGGTTCGACGTCGGGCGCAGGCTTCAACCCGCGCAACAGCGCATCGGCCAGCGCCAACGGAACCCCGGTGGCGGGGTCCACGATCAGGAGCTCCTCCTCGACGCCAAAGGTGCGCATGCACCTATTGTCCTCAGCACCCGTCCCGGCGCGCTACCCCAACCCGAGGCTCAGGCGATTCAGTCTTGGAAATACTCGATCTTCGCGCCGATGGTGTTGAGCCGCTCGGCCAGGTCTTCGTAGCCGCGCTCGATCACGTAGATGTTGCGCAGTTCGGACACGCCCCGCGCGGCCAGCATGGCCAGCAGCAGGCATGCGGCCGGGCGCAGGGCCGGCGGGCAGCCGACTTCCGCCGCCCGCCACTTGGTGGGCCCGTTGACGTAGATCCGGTGCGGGTCCAGGAGCTGGACCTGGGCTCCGAGCTTATTCAGCTCGGTCAGGTAGATGGCCCGGTTCTCATACACCCAGTCGTGAATCATCGTCTGGCCGTGCGCGTTGGCGGCAATAACGGCGAAGAACGGCAGGTTGTCGATGTTCAGGCCGGGGAAGGGCATCGGGTGGATCTTGTCCTCGGGGGCCCGCAGGTCCGAGGGCTTGGTGGTGACGTCCACCAGCCTGGTGCGGCCGTTGCGGGCGACATATTCCGCGGAGACCTCCAGTTGCTGGCCCATCTGCTCGAGCGTGGCCAGTTCGATCTCCATGAACTCAATCGGGACCCGGCGGATCGTGACTTCCGAGTTGGTCACAATCCCGGCGGTGATCAGGCTCATTGCCTCGATCGGGTCCTCGGACGGAAAATACTCGACATCGGCGTCGATGGACGGGCGGCCGACGATTTTCAGCGTCGTGGTGCCCACGCCGTCGATCTGGACGCCCAGCATCTGCAGGTAGAAGCAGAGGTCCTGGACCATGTAATTGGGGCTGGCATTGCGGATAACCGTGCTGCCGCAGCGGTGGGCGGCGGCCATGATCGCGTTCTCGGTCACGGTGTCGCCGCGCTCGCTCAGCACAAAGGTCCGGTCGAGGCCGTCCGACGGCGGGGCCTGGACGCTGTAGAAACCGGACTTCGCCTCGACACTGAGTCCGAACTGCCGGAGCGCCTGCATGTGCGGCTGCACGGTGCGGGTGCCGAGGTCGCAGCCACCCGCGTAGGGCAGCCGGTACTGGCTGGACTCATCGAGCAACGGGCCCAGGAGCATGATGACGCTGCGGGTGCGGCGCGCGGCTTCGACATCCATCGAGTCGAGGTCCAGCACCGCGGGGCGGCGGATCTGCAGGTCGGTCGCGTTGAGCCACGTGCATTCGACGCCGATGCTGGTCAGTACCTCGACGATCCGGTTGACCTCCTCAATCCGTGCCAGCCGCCGCAGGACGGTGGTGCCGCGGTTGATGAGGCTGGCGCACAGCAGGGCGACGCCGGCGTTCTTGCTGCTGTTGACGTCCACCGCGCCAGAGAGGGTGCGGCCGCCCTCGACCCGGAGGTGGGTCATCTGCGGCCGGCCGACCTTGACGATGCTGCGGCCGAAGATCGATTCAAGCCGCTGGATCATTTTCAGGCTCAAGTTCTGCTTGCCCTGCTCCATCCGGGCGATCGCGCTCTGGCTGGTTCCCAGCTCGGCGGCCAGCCGTCCCTGGGTCCAGCCCTTCTCGCCGCGGGCATCCCGGAGCACGGCGCCAACGTATTCAGCAGTCTGTTGAGTCATAGTCAATAAATATCACGGATGAGCTATTCGCCCCCTCGGAGCGCGCCATTTGCAGTCAAGCTCACAGAATAATCATCTCGTGCGATATATCGTGCTATATCCCGTGCGGTATCTTGCCCGGTATATAGCGCAGCTCGACGCCGGAGCGGGCCCTACTGCTGCGCCAGGAACACCATGTTCCAGGTCCCTGCGCCGATGGCCGATGCCATCGCGGTTCCGGCGATCAGCAGCCCGCCCAGCACCACCCACGCGTCCAGCCGGCTGAACGTCGCTTTCCGCGCCCAGGTCCGCTGGGCGCCGCCGAAGCCGCGCGCTTCCATGGTCACCGCGAGCCGGGAGGCACGGCGGACCGCCTGGACCAGCAGCCCGAAGCTTTGCCCCAGCATGGCCCTCAGCCGCTGGCCCGGGTTGCCGTGCGAGCCCACGCCGCGGGCCCGCCGGGCCATGCCGATGGTCTGCCATTCTTCCGCCATGAGTCCCACCAGCCGCATCGCGGCCAGGGTGCCCAGCACGAAGCGGTGCGGCAGCTTCGCCTGTTGGGCCAGCGCGTCCGCCAGGTCCGTCGGGTCGGTGCAGCTCATCAGCAGGACTGCCGGCAGGGCAATCGCGAGGCCGCGCAGCAGGAATCCCACCCCGAGCTGCAGCGATCCTTCGCTGATCGACCAGACGCCGACGTCGAGCAGTATCCTTCCGCGGTCAGCCGCCAGGATCGCGGTACTCCAGCCGCCCACGGCCGCCGCGAGGATGAGGGGCCAGCCGCGTTGCCAGAGCAGGCCCAGGGTCAGGCCGGCGAGCGGGAACAGCAGGAGTTCGAAGCCGAGGGCCACGGACGCGGACACCCAGTCAATAGACAGCGCCAGCACCACGGTGATCAGCAGGACGCCGGAGAATTTGGCCAACGGGTTGGCGCGGGTCAGCAGCGCGGTGTTTCCGTTCAGGGTCAGGGCGTTCCTCATGGCGCCGCCACCCCCGGCGTCGTCCGGCCGGGCAGTCCGGGTTGCGCGGCGTCGAGGTGCAATTCGGCCCCGCCCAGGACCTGGCTGAACTCCGCATCGTGGGTCACCGAAACCACGGCGGTCCCTGCGTCCAGCAGCTCGGATAGGAAGGAGGCCAGCTCCGCCCACGTGTTGGCGTCCTGGCCGAAGGTGGGTTCGTCCAGCACCAGCACCTGCGGATGGGCAGCCAGCACCGTGGCCACGGACAGCCGCCGCTTTTCGCCGCCGGAGAGCGTGTAGGGGTTGGCGTCCACCAGGCCCGTCAGGCGTAAACGTTCCAGCAGCTCATCCACCCGCTCTTCGCCGCGGCCCAGCTGGCGTGGGCCGAACGTCAGTTCGTCCAGCACCCGGCCCGTGACGAACTGGTGCTCCGGTTCCTGGAACACCGTGCCGATCCGGGCGATCAGCTGCTGGGCCTTCCACTTGTACGGATCGATGCCCGCGCCCGCGCTCAGCTCCGTGGTGGCGGACACCGAGCCCGCGACCGGCGCCAGCAGACCGGCCAGGGTTAGGGCGAAGGTCGATTTCCCGGAACCGTTGGGGCCGGTGACGGTCAGCGCCTGCCCGGCGCGGACCTGGGCCGTGATCCCCGACTGCACCGGCGTGGGCGGCACCGTGCTGAAGCCGCGCAGCAAACCGGTGCGGCGGGGGCGTTCGCGGGACACGGCCAGCTCCTCGGCGGCCAGCAGCAGCTGCGCCGGCCCGGCTCCCGCGCCAGCCCCGCGGCGGGCCCGGGTGGCGGGCACGTAGCCGGGAACCCAGACGCCCGCGGCGATGAGCATGTCCCGCGCCTGTTCGAGGACCTGGTCCGGCGAGCCGTCCAGCAGCACGGCGGGCTCCGTGCCGGCTGCGGTTCCCGGCTGGAGCACGACGATCCGGTCCACCAGGTCTTTCCAGACGGCGACGCGGTGCTCCACCACCACCAGGGTGGCCCCGGTCTTGTCCAGGCAGCGTCCGACGGCGTCGCGGACCTCAAGGACCCCGGCCGGGTCAAGATTGGCCGTGGGTTCGTCCAGCAGCAGCAGCCCCGGCCGCATCGCGAGGATCCCGGCGAGCGCCAGCCTTTGCTTCTGGCCGCCGGAGAGCGCCGACGTCGGGTGCTGCAGCGGCAGGCCGGCGAGCCCGACGTCGTCGAGCGCTTCCGCCACCCGGCGCCAGATGTCCGCCGGCGGCACGGAAAGATTTTCCGCCCCGAAGGCGACGTCGTCGCCAAGCCGCGACAGCACCACCTGGGTTTCCGGGTCCTGTTGCATCAGCCCCGCCCGGCCGCGCCGGGCCCGGGGCGGGGCGCCGTCGATCAGCAGGCTGCCGGTCTCATCGGAGTCCTCGTCGTCATCACTAGCGCCCGCGGCGGTGTTGTCGCCCAGCACCCCGGCCAGGGCGTGCAACAGCGTGGACTTGCCGGCACCGGAGGGGCCCAGCAGCAGCACCCGCTCGCCCGGGCGGATGTCCAGGTCCAGCCCGCTGACGGCGGGCCGGGGCCGTCCGGCGTGCCGCCAGCCCCAGCCCCGGGCGGTGATCGCGGCCGGCCGGACGTCGTCGAAAGTTCTCATGCGTGTGCGGGCATCAGGAGAACACTGGTTCCGATGCCGCCTTACGGGATGCGAAAGACGCGAGCACCCCGGTCCTGGCCAGGCCCCGGGTGGCCAGCCAGGACAGTCCGCCGGCGATCACGGCCCCAGAGACGGCGCAGAAGACGATGTAGGCGAGCTTGTCACCGGCCTCGTAGGCGATGTTCCAGCCCCAGGGCAGGAAGGAGTCGTTCAGGCCGCAGAACAAGCCCGCGCCGGCACCGGCCAGGAGGGACACGGGCAGGTTGAACCGCTTGTAGAGGAACGCGGCGAAGACCAACTCGGCGCCCAGGCCCTGCAGAATGCCGGAGATGAGCACCGTGGTGCCGTACTGCGAGCCCATGATCAACTCGCCGGTGGCAGCCACGGCTTCACAGAACAGCGCCGCGCCCGGTTTGCGGACCACGAGCATGCCCAGCAGCGCCGGGATCATCCAGCCGCCGGCATACAGCCCGGTCAGTGGCGGGTAGACCGCGTTGACCGGGACGGAGACCAAGTTGGCCCCCTGATCCCAGGCCCAGAAAATCACGCCGCCGGCAACAGCGATCAACGCCGCCAGCACGATGTCGACCACGCGCCAGCTGTACTTGCCGGTGGTCAGTGTCTGCTTCGCAGAAATATCCGTCATGTCGTCCTCCTGAGGTACAGGAGGGGAGGGCGCTCCGGCCGCGGCGCAACTTTCGTCGCGGATGCCGGGCACCCCGAGAACTCGACTCCCTTGCGCCGGTACTAACCGGATCAGGTTCGAGGGTCTGCGGCTGTCCGCACTCTCAGCGCCCACCTGCGGTTTCCCTGGATTTGCTCCAGTGATGCCCGACGGCGGCGCTCCCCTGTCGTATTGAAAATCACCCTTGTGGGCTGGGCCAGTTTACACCCGCCGGGCCCCCAACTGAATCGCAGTTGGTGTCGTTTTGAGCGCTCATAACGACAACAGCTGCGAGCTACTTGGGGTTGCGCAGCGGCGGCCGCCTAACCGAAGCTGAATCCCATGAGCGACGCACCAGTTCCTGGCCCCGACTATGACCCGGATTCCGCGGAACCCCAGCCGCCCGGGTCCCTGGGCGCGCTCATTGGCCGCATCCTGACCGAAATCGCGGAACTGCAGTTCCGGACCTTCAGCAAGGACGACGCCCTCGATCTTGGGCTCCTCCTGGTCGAACTCGGCCGGCAGCGCTCCCACCCGATCGCCATCGACATCACCAAGGGGGAGCAGGTGCTCTTCCACGCGGCCCTGGAGGGCGCTACTCCGGACAACGAGCGCTGGATCAGGGCCAAACAGCGCACCGCCGTCCGGTATGAGGTGCCGTCGCTGCTGGTGGGCCTGCGGGCCCGCGCTGCCGGCCGGCGGATCGAGGACAACGCTTGGTTCGACCAGCAGGAGTTTGCGGCCCACGGCGGTTCGTTCCCCATCTACCTGCGCGGAACAGGGGTCGTCGGCACCGTCACCGTCTCCGGGCTGCCGCAGAAAGCGGACCACGAACTGGTGGTCGAGGCCTTGTCTGAAATCCTCGGCCGCTCGGAACGCTAGGCTAGGGTCAGCCCTGTTTCCTCCCGCTAGGAGCACGAAGTATGAACATCATCATCAAACTGCTTGGCACCGGCATCAGTCTGCTCGCTGGCTTCGTCGGCACCAAGATGGTCGACACCGTCTGGGAAAAGACCACGGGCAACAAGCCCCCCAAGGGTCACGACGACGACGTTCCCACCACGCTGCGCTCGGCCCTGACCTTCGCCCTGATTTCAGCCTCGGTCAGCGCAGTTATCCAGGTCCTCGCCAACCGCGGCACGCAGCGCGCGGTCACCCGCTTCGCCAAAACCCAGGACCTGGTCTAAGGCGCATGGTTTAGGGCGCGTCCACGGCGCACCGTCATCCGGGGCCGTTCGGGAATGTAGCAACCCGCCCGGGGGCACTTTGCATGGATTTCGAGACCGCCGGGGTTAGTCAGCGGCGTGACTGTGTCAAAGTGCCCCCACACGGCGTGCCGTCAACCCGGCGCAAGGTAGACCGGGCCCGCCAGGCGACCCGAAGCGCCGCCAAGAGCAGCCAGGCCTCGTCAGCTTCACCCGGGGCGCTGGCGGCTTCTCACTCGTCGTCGGTGAATCCGCGTTCGCCAGCGGCCTGCTGCACCACGGCCTCCAGCTCGTCGGCGCTGAGCAGTTCCGGATGCAGGTGCTTCGTACGGTAGCCGGCCCGGCCCACCATGTGGGCCGAGACGGGCACCGTGAGCAGCTGGAATATCCACGCCACCACCAGCACCGGCCACACCCACCAGGTGCGCAACTGGAGTCCCACCGCGCAGAGCAGCAGGAATAATCCCAGCACCTGGGGCTTGGTTGCGGCGTGCATCCGGGTCATCAGGTCCGGAAACCGCAGGAGGCCGATGGCCGCGCCGAGTGACATCAGCGCGCCGACCACCATGAACACGGCCGAGACGGCATCGATCACGGCGTCGGCGGAAAACGTCTCAGGACTCATTGGGGTGCCTCCTCCGATCTGCGACGAAGCGTGCCACGGTCACCGAGCCGACGAAGCCGATGAGCGAGATGGCCACCAGCAGCATCAGGTTGTTCAGGTGCCGGTTTACGGCCATATCGATGCACAGCGCCGCGCCCAGGATGGCCAGCAGCACGTCGGCGGCGAGCACGCGGTCCAGTAGCGAGGGACCCCTGGCGATGCGGATGATGGCGCCGGCCGCGGCGAGCGAGAGCACGACGGCGGTGACGGTCAGGACGAGCTGCATCATGCGCCCACCTCCTGCTCCAGTGCGGACAGTTCGGCCCGGGTGCCCATGATCCGGATCAGCCCGGCTTCGGTGTCGCGGACCTCATTGCGGAGCTTGGCCGCGTCCTCGGCGTTGCGGACGTTGATGCCGTGGATGTACAGCGTGGACGTGGAGCGGTCCACCTCCACCACTAGGGATCCCGGGATCAGCGAGATGACGTGCCCGGTGGCAGTCACCAGCAGGTCGGAGTGGCTCCGGAGCGGGACGGCGACGACGGCGCTGATCACCCGCGGCCCGCGGACGACGGCGAGGAAGAGGACCTGGAAGCTGGCTGCCACCACTTTGGCCAGGAACACTGCGGCGAAGCGTGCGGCGCGCAACACGTTGAAGCGGCCTCCCAGCTCCACCGGCGGCAGATAGAACAGCCGGGCCACCGCCACCGCGATCAGCGCCCCGAAGAGTAGGTTGCCGGCACTGAAATCCTGCCAGAGGGCGCCCCAGACGATGACGAGCCAGACCAGGAGGGGCAGTTCCTGGCGCAGGGAGATCCGCTTGCGGGTCATTTGCCGCCCTCCTGCTGCGCCGGTTGGGCGATCGGCGGAACCGGCGCGTCCTCACCCAGCACGGCCTGGATGTACGCGGTCCGGCCCAACATTTCCTGGGCGGACTGCCCGGCCACGCCGAAGAGGGGTCCCGCAAAGACCGTCAACGCCACGCCGAACAGCACCAGGCCCAGCGTGGAACCCACCATGGTCCGCGGTAGCAGGGTCACCCGCTGCCCCGCGTCGGCACCGGCGGCCAGGGCCTCGGGCGAGGCCAGCAGTACCGGGTCGGGGTGTTCCGCGTCTTCGGGTTTGCGCCAGAAGGCGCGGTTCCAGACCCTGGCGATGGCGAGGAGGGTCAGCAGGCTGGTCAGCACGCCGCCCGCCACCAAGGCGTAGGCCAGCGGCGTGCCGAGCGCGACGCCGGCCTGCAACAGACCGAGCTTGCCCAGGAAGCCGGAGAACGGAGGGATGCCGGCCAGGTTCATGGCGGGCACGAAGAACAGCACGGCCAGCAGTGGCGAGAGCTTGGCGAGGCCGGCGATCCGGTCCACCGAGGAACTCCCGGCGCGGCGCTCGATCAGGCCGGTCACGAGGAACAGACTGGTCTGGATGGTGATGTGGTGGGCCACGTAGAACACCGCGGCCCCCAGCCCCGCCACGGACGACATCGCCAGGCCGAACACCATATAGCCGATATGGCTGACCAAGGTAAACGAGAGCAGACGCTTGATGTCGCTCTGCGCCAGGGCACCGAGGATCCCCACCACCATGGTCAATAACGCCGCGACCATCAGCGGAGTGTTGAAGGAGTCGCCCGGGAAGAGCAGCGTCTCGGTGCGGACGATCGCGTAGACGCCCACCTTGGTGAGCAGGCCGGCGAACACGGCGGTGACCGGAGCCGGCGCCGTCGGATAGGAGTCCGGGAGCCAGAAACTGAGCGGGAACACGGCGGCCTTGATGCCGAACGCCACGAGCAGCAGGACGTGCAGCAGGTTCCGGGTGCCTTCGTCGAGGCCGGCCAGCTTGATGGCCAGGTCCGCCATGTTGATCGTCCCCGTGGCGCCGTAAATCATCGCGATCGCGAGCAGGAACAGCACGGAGGACACCACGGAGACCACCACGTATGTCACGCCGGCACGGATCCGGGGACCGGTCCCGCCGAGGGTCATCAGCACATAACTGGCGGTCAGCAGGATCTCGAAGCCCACGTAAAGGTTGAAGAGATCCCCGGAGAGGAAGGCGTTGGACACACCCGCCACGAGGATCAGGTAGGTGGGGTGGAAGATCGACACCGGGGCGTCGCTGTCGCCGTCGGCCATGCCCTGGCCGGAGGCGTAAATCAACACGGCGAGGCTGACCACCGAGGACACCACCAGCATGAGCGAGGAGAACTGGTCCACGACCATCACGATGCCAAAGGGCGGAAGCCAGCCGCCGATGCTCACCGCCGCCGTGCCGCCCTCCCAGACGGAGGCCAGCAGCCAGCATTCCAGCAGCAGGGTCAGCGAGAGAATCGCGATGCTGACAGTCCGCTGAGCCCGGGTATTCCGGATCAGCAGGAAGGCCAGGGCGGCACCCAGGATGGGGAGGACGACGGCGAGCGGGGCGAAGCTGGCGATGTTCACTTGGGCCCTCCTTCCTGGTCGGGGCTGATGTGGCGGGAACCGGGTTGTTCTTCGGCGGCCGCGGCCGCGACCGGAATCCGGCGGGCGCCGGCCGGCACGGTGTCCTCGTCGTCGGTGCCGGCCTCGTCGTTGCCGGCGCTGGCCACGAGGGGGAACTCCGAGGTTTCCACCGGAATTTCGGCGTCGTCCTCGGCGTCGAAGCTGGGGGTCGCCGCCACGCGGCGGTCCTCGGCGTCGTCCTGGATTTCGTCTTGCCTGGCCAGCACCCAGGTGCGGTAGATAATGCCCAGCATGAAAGCCGTGACGGCGAAGGAGATCACGATCGAGGTCAGGATCAGCGCCTGCGGGAGCGGGTCGTTGTAGTCCCCGGCGGCGGTGTCCTTGTTGAAGAACGGGGCGAGGCCCGCGTAGCCGCCGGTGGTCAGGATCAGCAGGTTGGTGGCATTGGTCAGCAGCATCAAGCCCAGCAACACCCGGGTGAGGCTGCGTTCCAGGAGCAAGTAGATGCCGCAGGCGTAGAGCGCGCCCATGACCGTCAGCAGGGTCAGATTGACGCTCATGGGCTCCCCTTTGCGGTGGATTCGGCCGGCAGGCCTTCGGAGTCCAGCCCGGCAGCGGGTTCTTCCGGCCACCCCTCGTGCTGTTCTTCGAAATTCTCGTCGATCTCCGCGCCGAGGCTGCGCAGCACGTCCAGGGCCAGGCCGACGACGACGATGTAGACGCCGATGTCGAAGATGGTGGAGGTGACGAACTTGATGTCGCCGAAGACCGGCAGCCAGAGCTCGATCACCGCGGTCTGAAAGACCTGTCCGCCGAGCAGCAGCGGCGCCACTCCGGACGCCGCGGCCGTGGCGAGCCCGATCCCCAGCAGCGCTCCGGCGCTGACCGGGGTCGCTTCGCGCAGTTCGAAGCGGCCCCCGGCGAGATAGCGGACGGCGAGCGCCAGTCCGGCCAGGAGGCCGCCGGCGAAGCCCCCGCCCGGAAGGTTGTGGCCGGCCAGCAGCAGGTAGATGGAGAAGACGATCATCGAGTGGAAGATCAACCGGGCGACGACCTCAAAGATGATCGAGCGGCGTTCCGGGGCCAGGGTCCGCCCGGCCACGAGCCACGCGTCGCGGGTGGACGCCGCAAACCGGCGGCTCATGGCCAGCGCCGCGCGGTCCCTGGTGTGGGCGGTCACCGGTGTGCGGCGCCCGACGGTGCCCGCGGCCACGGACGAGGACGGACGGATCCGGTCGCCGCGGCCGCGGACGAAGATCAGGCTGGCGACGCCGGTGGCGGCGAGTGCCAGGACGGAGATCTCCCCGAACGTGTCCCAGGCCCGAATGTCCACGAGGGTGACGTTGACGATGTTCTTTCCTCCGCCGCCCTCGTAGGCCAGGTGCGGGAACTCCAGCGAGACCGGCGTCGCCACCCGGGCCCCCAGGGCGTGGATCGCCACGAAGATCATGGTGATCCCGAAAGCCGCCCCGATGATTACCCGGATCACGCGGTACTTGCCGCCGGTACGGTCCCGCAGTTCGGCCGGCAGGCTGCGCATGGCCAGCACGAACGCCACCAGGATGATGGTCTCCACCAGCATCTGCGTCAACGCGAGGTCCGGGGCGCCTTGAAGCGCGAACATCAACGCAATTCCGTAGCCGGTGACCGACACCATCAGCACGGCCAGGAACCGTTTGTTGGCCCGCACCGCGGCGAGCGCACCGATCACGATGCCAACGCCGACGACCGGCTGCAGCGGGGAGCCGGGGTCCACGAAGTATAGGTTGCCGGGAAGTGGCTTGTTGGCCAGCAGCAGCGCCGTGAGCGGGAGGGCGAACGCGACGGTCAGGATCACCGCCAGGTAGAAGAAGAGCGAACCACGCTGCGTGCGGCCGGTGACCCAGACCGCGGCGTCGTCCAGGGCGCCGATGGTGAGCTGGTAGGCGCGGTCGCCGTCGACCCAGCCCGGCACCCGGCCCTGGGCTCGGGAGACAGCATTCCGGCCGTAGAACATCGCCAGCCCCAGCGCGAACGTGACCGCCGTCAGACCCAGCGCCGGGGTGAACCCGTGCCACAGGGCCAAAGGCCCGGCGGCGGAGTGCCCGGCTGGGGCCTCCGCGTCCCCGCCGCCGGGCACAAACAGTGCCGCGTACGGCTGGATCCAGGCGTCCACCGGCGCCGGCCACACGCCGTACAGCACGGTCAGCAGGCTGAGCACCGCGGGTGCGGCCAGGAAGCCCGGCTTGATGGCCTTGAACGGGGTAGCGGACACACCCGGTTTGAAAGCGAAGGCGCCCCACATGAAACGGGCGCTGTAGGCGAAGGTCAGGACCGAGCCCAACACCACGCCGATCAGGATGACGGGCCCCCAGAAGCCGGAGCCGGAGTGGTGAACGAACACCTCGAACACGGACTCCTTGGCCACGAATCCGGCCAGCGGCGGCACGCCGGCCATCGAGGCGGCACCGACGGCCGCCACTACCGCCAAGGCACGGGACGACCGGTACACGCCGGAGAGCTTGCGGATGTCGCGGGTCCCCGCCTGGTGGTCGATGATACCGACCACCAGGAACAGGGTGGCCTTGAAGAGTCCATGCGCCAACAGCAGGGCCAGGCCGGCGAGCGCCGCGTCGGGCTGGCCGAGGCCCACCACCATAGTCAGGAAGCCCAGCTGGCTGACCGTGCCGTAGGCGAGGATGAGCTTGATGTCGGTTTGCCGCAGGGCGCGGTAGCCGCCCACCAGCATGGTGGCCAGCCCCAGGCCCAGCACCACCGGGAGCCAGAACGTTGTCTCGGCGAACCCGGGGGCGAGCCTCGCCACGATGTAGATGCCCGCCTTGACCATGGCGGCGGCGTGCAGGTAGGCACTCACCGGCGTCGGCGCGGCCATCGCACCGGGGAGCCAGAAGTGGAACGGGACCAGCGCGGACTTGGTGATCGCACCGACCAGAATGAGCACGACGGCGGCTGCCACCGCCGCGGCGGCGGGTCCCGCCACCAGCTCGGGCGCCATCTGCAGGATCGCAGAAATCCGGTAGGTTCCTGCGGCGGCCCCCAGCATGATCAGCCCCACCAGCATGGCCAGGCCGCCGGCCGTGGTCACCACCAGTGCCTGCAATGCCGAACGGCGGGCCGACAGCCTGGTGCGGGCGTAGCCGATCAGCAGGTAGGACAGCACCGTGGTGAGTTCCCAGAAGATGAACATCAAGACCAGGTCGTCGGCGGTGACCAGCCCGAACATCGCCCCGGCGAAGGCGAGCAGCTGGGCGCCGAAGCCGCCGAGATAGCTGTCCTTGTTCTTGAAGTACCGCGCACAGTACACGAGGACCAAGGCGCCGACGCCCAGGATCAGCAACGACATGACCCAGGCCAGGGCGTCCATCCGGAAGGCCAGCTCCAGCTGGAGCTGCGGGACCCACGGCATGACCACCGCAACGGCACCGGCGTCGGAGTACACCGCCCCGTGCTGGAGGGCCAGCCAGACGAACGATCCGCCGGGCACCGCCGCCAGCGCGTAAAACGCGTTCCTGCCGAGCCTGCGGAAGAGTAACGGCGCCACAGCAGCCACCGCGAAGTGCACGGCAAGGACTGTGATCACTGGTATCTCCGCAACGTCAGGCATTCGATGGTCAAAGTTGGAGCAGGCGGGGCATAGGTTAGGTTCAGTGCGTCTAGTTTACCAAGCGTGCACAAATTCTTTGGCCAGTGACGTCCCTACGGACAGCTACTATCAGCCTATGAACTCCGCCCCCGCCCCCGAGTCCACGCATCCGGCCTCGGAGCTCGAGTCCGGCAGCGCCGTCAGCAACAAGGGCAGGATCCTGGCCTGGGCCGCCTGGGACTGGGGTTCCGCGGCCTTCAACGCCGTCATGACCACCTTCGTTTTTACCGTGTACCTGACCTCCAAAGCGTTCGGCGGCGAAGACGAGGCCTCCGCGGTCCTTGGCTCCGCCCTCGCCGTCGCCGGGGCTGCCATCGCACTGCTGGCCCCGGTCACCGGCCAACGCTCGGACAGCGGCGGGCGGCGCAAACTCTGGCTCGGGGTCAACACCGGCGCCGTAGCACTGCTGACCGGACTCTGCTTCTTCGTTTTCCCGCGGCCGGAGTTCTTGCTTCTCGGCGTGACGCTGATCGCGCTTGGCAACGTCTTCTTCGAATTCGCCGGCGTCAACTACAACGCAATGCTGGCCCAGATCTCCACACCCGCGAACATCGGCAAGGTCAGCGGCTTCGGCTGGGCCGCGGGCTACCTCGGCGGCATCGTGGCGCTGCTGATTGTGCTGCAACTCTTCGTGCAGCCCAGCATTGAGTGGTTCGGGGCGTCCACCCAGGACAGCCTGAACATCCGCCTCGTAGCGGTGTTTTCCGCGCTCTGGTTCCTTGTCTTCGCGGTACCCGTGATGTTCGCCGTCCCGGAAGTACCCAAGGCCAGGCAGGCCAGACTGGGGTTCTTCGCTTCCTACGCCCTCCTGGCGCGCCGGATCCGCGCCATCTACCGAACCAGCCCGCACACCATCTTCTTCCTGCTGGCCAGTGCCATCTTCCGGGACGGGCTCGCGGCGGTGTTCACCTTCGGCGGGATCATCGCCGCAGGCACCTTCGGCTTCGATCTCAAACAGGTCATCTTCTTCGCCATCTTCGGCAACGTAGTCGCCGCTGCCGGGGCTTTGATGGGCGGATTCCTGGATGACAGGATCGGGCCGAAGACGGTCATCATCGGTTCGCTGATCGGCCTGCTGGTGGCCGGCAGCGCCCTGCTGGCCTTGGGGAACGGGAAATATTCCTTCCTCGGCATGGATTGGTCGGGCAGCATGACGTTCTGGGTGTTCGGCTTATTCCTCTGTCTTTTCGTGGGTCCGGCCCAGTCCTCGTCCCGCGCCTACCTCGCCCGACTCACCCCGCACGGTGAATCCGGCGAGTTATTCGGCCTCTATGCCACCACCGGCCGGGCGGTCAGCTTCCTGGCGCCCGCGCTGTTCACCCTGTGCATCACGGTGGCGACCCCCTTCGTTGCCCCCGGCGAAGCGCAGCGCTGGGGCATCCTCGGCATCATGGTGGTCCTGCTGGCCGGGCTGCTGGTCATGCTGCCCGTCAAGTCGCCGGGCAACACGGACATCGCCGTGGTGCCCGCAGCCTGAACGGCACCGAAAACTCCGACGGCACACTAGGCTGAAGACATGAATGTGGATGAAACAGACCTTCCCGGCCTGGGCCGGCGCAAGGACTTCATGACCGCCTCGGGACGCCGGATCGGCGTGGTCGAATACCGGGAGGGCCAGACCGAGCTGATCGTCTCGACCTGGGACGATCCGGACACCTGCCAGGCATCCATCCCGCTGACCGCCGACGAGGCGGCGGCCCTCGGAAACCTGTTGGGCGGACAGCGGCTGGCCATGCAGCTGTCCGAAGCCCACCGGGAAGTGCCCGGGATCGTCACCCGGCAATTCTCGATCGCCGCGGATTCCCCCTTCCAAAACCAGCCGATGGGCAAGGCCTGCATCCGGACCCGCAGCGGCGCGTCGATCGTCGCCATCATGCGTGAGGGCGAGGTACTCCCCTCGCCGGGCCCCGACGTCGTCCTGCATCCCGGCGACCTCCTGGTGGCCGTGGGCACGCAAGAGGGCCTGGACACGGCAGCCGGCATCCTGCGCAACGGATAAGCGGCATGGATCCGCTCGCCCTGACCCTCATCGAATTGGGGGCCGTCGTGTTCTGCCTGGGCCTGCTGGCCAGGCTGGCCGGGCGGATCGGCATGTCACCCATCCCGCTCTACTTGGTCGGCGGCCTGTTCTTCGGGGCGGGCGGCATGGTCAAGCTTGAAGGGATGCACGAATTCGCGCATCTCTCCAGCGAAATCGGCGTCATCCTGCTACTACTTATGCTGGGGTTGGAATATACGGCCGCTGAGCTGGTCACCGGTCTGCGGCGTTCCTGGCAGGCGGGCGTGCTTGACCTGCTGCTGAACTTCCTGCCGGGGGCGGGGCTGGCGCTGTTACTGGGCTGGGGCCTGGTGGGGGCGATGGTGATGGGGGGCGTTACCTACATCTCGTCGTCCGGCATCGCCGCGAAGGTGATCACCGACCTGGGCCGGATCGGTAACCGCGAGACGCCGGTGATCTTGTCCATCCTGGTCTTCGAGGACCTGGCCATGGCCGTCTACCTGCCGATCCTGACCGCCACGCTGGCCGGGGTCAGTTTCCTGGTGGGCCTGCAGACCGTGGGGATCTCCCTCGCCGTCGTCACCCTGGTGCTGGTGGTTGCCTTGCGCCACGGCCACCACGTGTCCAAGGCCGTCCACAGCGAAAACTCCGAGGTGTTCCTGCTCAACCTGCTGGGCGCAGCGCTGCTCGTCGCGGGCCTGGCCGCCGCCATGCAGGTGTCCGCCGCTGTGGGCGCCTTCATGCTCGGAATTGCTATCTCGGGCGCCACCGCACACAACGCCACCAGGATCCTCGAGCCCCTGCGCGACCTGTTCGCGGCAATCTTCTTCGTGGTCTTCGGCCTCAACACGGATCCGACGTCCATCCCCCCGGTGCTCGGCTGGGCTCTGATCCTGGCCGTCCTGACTGCGGGAACCAAGATGATCACCGGAATCTGGGCGGCCAAGCGGGCCGGGGTTGCCGTTCCCGGGCGCCTCCGTGCCGGAGCGGCCCTGATTGCCCGCGGCGAATTCTCCATCGTGATCGCCGGGCTCGCGGTGGCTTCCGGCGTGGTGCCCCGCGACCTCGCCGCCCTGGCCACCGCCTACGTGCTAATCATGGCCGTCATGGGTCCGCTGGCGGCCCGGTTCGTGGAGCCGATCATGCGGGTGCTGCGCCGCCCGGCCCGGCGGGCGCCCCTGCCGTTCCGTCCCGCCGGTTAGGGGACTGCCCTCAGGGGAGGTCCTCAGGAGGTCCTCAGGGGACAGAGCCCTGAGGGAACTGCCAGACCGCTAAATATTGGTGCGGTGGAAATTAAGGTGGCTACGGCTGGCCGTCGGGCCGCGCTGCCCCTGGTAGCGGTTGCCGTATTCACCGGAGCCATACGGGTGTTCGGCGGCCGAGCTCAGCCGGAAGAAGCACAGCTGGCCGATCTTCATGCCAGGCCAGAGCTTGATCGGCAGGGTCGCCATGTTGGACAGCTCCAGGGTGACGTGGCCGGAGAACCCCGGATCGATGAACCCCGCCGTCGAGTGCGTCAGCAGCCCCAGCCGGCCCAGCGAAGACTTACCTTCAAGCCGTGCGGCGATGTCGTCCGGCAGGGTGACGGTCTCATAGGTCGAGCCAAGCACAAACTCGCCCGGGTGCAGGATGAACGGCTCCTGCGCGTCGACCTCGACCAGGCGGGTCAGCTCGGGCTGGTCCTCGGACGGGTCGATATGGGCGTACTTGTGGTTGTCGAAGAGCCGGAAAAAACGGTCAATCCGCACGTCCACCGACGACGGTTGAACCATCTCGGGGTCGAACGGCTCCAGTACAATCCGGTTCGAATCGATTTCGGCGCGAATGTCGCGGTCAGAGATCAGCACAGGATCAAAAGTACCGCACGGATTGGCGGCTGGTACGCGTGGCAGGAGCGACGGCCTTGTGTTACTTGCCCGGCTCCCCGAGGAACGCCCTGGTCTCGCACTGCGGTGCCAACCTGACGCGACGTTCCTTCCTTTGCATGCACGCGCCCGCCACGCAGCGGGACGGTCCCGTACCTAGGCATCATCGCGAAACTGAGATCGATCGGAACTCCACCGGCTCTTGCCCGTCATGAGCCTTGCAGAGCATGATGTAGCCGCCCCTGTGAGTGGTGTCCGCAACGGCGAGGGTCTGCTGACCGCCGTCCAACCGCGAGCATTGGATCTCCGCGGGTGTCACACGGATCGAAAATTGCAACCATTGCCCCTCCTGGGGGGCGGGAGTGTCTGAGGATGCGATGACTTCAGGCGCGGTTCCGTTTTCCGCACGGCGGTAGAGCTCGACTTTTCCGGCGTCGTTGATCAGCAGATGGTATCCGCCCGAGGTGCCAGGGACGTTGGGCAGGTAAGGACGGTCGTCCCGCAAAGCGAAGGCGACACCTATCTGGCCTGCATTCCGGGGGATTGGCCCAGCCCATCTGACCTGAAAGTCGATCGAATACGTGTCCGCCGAAATCGGGCACAGCGACCCCATTGAGTAACTGAAGTCGGAACCGTCGTCCATCCTGATGGATCCGCTGTCGGGCTGAATCTTCGGCTGCAGCTTCCAGTTGATAGTCCACGGCAAATCGCCTGCGCCCCGGTTGCCGGAGGCAAAGGAGTCAGACTTGGCGAGTGGTACATCCTTTGTCACATATGGAATGTTGGAACACATGAGCCCCCGAACACCCAAAGCCAGCAGTCGGTCCCGCATCCATCGCGTGTGAACTTCCCACACGATCACTGGCTTACCGAACACCTGCAGCCCGGTTACCTCGGCGTCGGTGGCTGCATGGTACAAACCTAGATAATCAAAATTCGGCGCGTATTTGGCGTACGTGGCGCTGCTGCCATCAAGGAAGTAACCCCAGGTCTTGTAGCCACGGGCCGCGGCCTCCACCCGCGTTGTGGAGGAGGCTGGCTGTTTCCACACAAAATGACTCGTGGAGTCCGGATAACGGTCCATGAGGTCCAGCAGTGCCTTCGTGTTTGTCCCCTGTTTATCTTCGATGAAGATGACATGTGTGCCGGCATGGGCGTCCAGGATATCCTCTAATTTGGGAATGGGTTGCGGGGCCGAAGCCGGCCCGAGCCACTGCCGGGCATCATTGCGGAGCTCTGATATTGAGGCATAAGTCTGTTGGGAAATTTCCTGATCGTGGCCGGTCAAATGAAGCGTGTTCGTGTCATGGTGGCAAACCAAAACGCCGTCAGACGTCGCGCTGACGGAGACTTCGATGGCCTTGACGCCGTAGGCGATTGCCGCTGAATAGGCCAGCGCAGTATGTTCCGGCCAGTTGTCTCCAGACCCGCGATGAGCTATATAGAACGGGGTGGTACCGAGCAGGCTTGCAATAGTGAAATCCTTGGCGGGGGCCTGCGTAGAGGAATCTTCCCCGCAACCTGCAAGTACAATCGTTGCGCTAGACACGAAAAGGAATTCCCGCCGCGAAAAACGCCGGAATTTCCCCGTCATGGGTACTTGGCCGGCAGTGCCATTATCCAACACATCACCTTCTCGATTGCTCCCCGAATGGACATCAACCGCTTCACCACCTTGACGTCCGGCTACCACGCATAAAGTTCGCGCAAGACGCTGGGGCGCCAGGCTGAAGTTGTATAGGCTGTATGCTACCCGCCCGGTCAACGATTGGGCGCCTATGAATTGCCACACTGGTGATCGGAGCAAGGGTGCAATCTTCCGCTTTCCCGGCCGGATTCCGTTCGAGACGTGAGCGAAATTCCACTGCAGCCAACGGTGCACCGAGCGTTCTGGTGGCCCATCCTAGTCCTGACCTATATGGTTCAGACCGGGTCCTAGTTGAAAGCGTCAAAGGGCTAGTGGCTGGCGGCATGAGAGTCACCGTGACGCTGCCCTCCGCCGGTCCTCTGGTGTCGGTGCTCGAAGAGACGGGCGCCGCCGTCGCCATCTGCCCCTCCCCTGTCCTTCGCAAGAGCATCCTGAAGCCTAAGGGCTTCGCACAATTTAGCGTCCAGGTCGGCAGGGGAACAGCAGGAGGGCTGCGGTTGATGAGGACCTGCAACCCGGATATCGTCTACATCAACACCATGACAATTCCGCTGTGGTTCGTTTTGGCGAAGCTGTTCAGGAAGCCGATCCTCACCCACGTCCACGAGGCGGAAGGCTCCGCTCCCAAACTCCTGAAGGTTCTTTTGTCGGCCCCGCTCCTGCTCTCGACGTCGATCGTCGCAAACAGCGCCTATAGCGCCTCCGTCCTAAGGGGCGCGTTTCGGGGCTTGTCCTCGCGCACCGTCGTCGTTTATAACGGGGTCCCAGGCCCCTACCATCCTGAAGCGCCGCGCGCCGTCATCACCCCATCTGTCAGGCTCCTCTACATTGGACGCCTGTCGTCGCGCAAAGGAGTGGACGTTGCCGTCCGCGCCCTGAGTCACATCAAGCAGCGTGGCCTGGACGCTTCACTCGACATCGTTGGTGCTGTTTTTCCTGGTTATGAGTGGTATGAAACGGATCTTCGTGAATTGGTGGCAGCGCTCGGCCTCCAAGACGACGTGACCTTCCACGGATTTACGCCAAACGTCTGGCCGCACATCGCCCGCGCCGACGTTGTGCTCGTCCCCTCCCGGCTGGACGAACCTTTTGGAAACACCGCCGTTGAGGCCGTGCTGGCAGGACGGCCGGTTATTGTCAGCGACACTTCCGGCCTGCGCGAAGCCGCCGGAAGCTATGCGAGCGCCCAACTGGTCCCGCCGGGGGATGCGCGGGCGCTGGCCGCGGCAGTTGAAAAAGTGGTAGGCGACTGGGCCAGTTATCGGGATGATGCGCAGATCGACGCAGCCAAGGCCTTCACCAAGCACAGCTCCGAGTCATACGGCGCCCGGATCAGAGCTGAGCTGAAGGCTCTCTTGGCTTAACCGGGCCGCTTCCGCGCCGTCTTCCCTCCGTCGTCGGCAGCAAAGCCGGCGGCGGGTCATCGGTTGCTGCAGACAAATCATCAATGGCCGGGAGAAAGGAGGCGACTGTTTTCCGGGCAAGGATAAGACCCACAGCCAAGGCCATCGTCGGCACGGACGTGTACATAGGGCTAAACAGGATGTTCCAAAGCGTAATTATGGACAGGAAAAGCACCAGTCCCGTGGCCCGCCGGCCAGCTACAGCTGTGACGATCCAATGAACCATGTGCGTCAGAATCAATGCGGCCGCCGCAACCCCTCCAAGCCCAAACAGCACCCAGAAGTCGCCCAGCACGGAGTGCAATTCGAAGTGGGTTCCGAGCATGTAGTTTTCCACATAGCCGTTATTAGGCGCGTAATGGATTGCTGCCATACCCGTTTTGGCCACCAAAATGTCTTGCAGTGACGGAGTTATCCCCACCCCAAATCCCCACGGCCGGGATTGAAACAACGCAGCAGTTGCGGCCATCTCGGGCCGCGCCCCCACGAGGAGGGATCCAGTCAATGCGATCTGTTCCACTGAGCGCTGTTGGGCACCCGCACCGAGGTAGCCGTCAACCAATAATCCGGTCCCCACGTTGTAGGTCACCAATATCAGGCTGGCGAAGGCAACCAGGGTCTTGGCCACCGATCGTCGGACGCTGCGCCCCTGCGGGATCATCTGCCAAATGACCAGCGTGAATGCGAGCATCAGCATCCCGAACAGAGACCTGGCATCGTTTGCCCCGGACACGATCGCCAACACCAGAAGCAGCGCCATGTCCACCATGCGCGGGCTTGGCCCCCATTTCCGGCGCGCGTAGCTGGCCAGCGACAACGCAATGACGATTGCGGGGACAGCGTACCCGAATTTCCAGAGGTTCTCCGTGGCGCGCCCCGCTCCTGAAACGCCCAGGACCAATCCAAACCCCAGGCCTAATCCCACGAGCCAATCCGGCATCAGCGTCCGTGCCCAGAGTATTACGCCGACTGTGAGGAAGAGGCTGCCAAAGACGACGGAGTTATTGAAGTAGCTGATGCGGTCAAATCCGTGGTCCGCCACGCTATAAGCAGACAAGAAAAAACCAAGGAGGAGGGCCGCCGCACCGATCGTCACGAAGCCTCGTCCTCCCCGGTAGCGCCCGAGGCTGGACAACCAGACAGGGCTGAGCGCCAACGCCGCAACATCGCCGAGGGTCAGCGCCTGATTGATCTCCTGGCGCAGACCCAACAAGACGAGCAGCACGAAAGCCACAACCTTCGCCGCCGAGTCCGGACGCGACGCGAAGGGGCGCGCGGACGGCCCGGCAGCTCCGGGGGAGCCACGAAGGGCGCTGTTCCCGCGGATCTCGGCCATCTTGGGCTACGAACCCGTGCGCACATGCGCGGGGTCGTTGTGCTCCTTGGTAACGGACACGGTCTTGGTCTTCGGTACGTCGCCGGGAGCTTGGGCCGCAGCTTTAGACAACGCACGGCGTCCGTCATTGCCGTAGCCATATGAGCGTTCGTTGCGGGATTCTTTTACTCCGTTCAGGATGATTCCCAGCACGTGGCCGTTGACCCCGTCGATCGCATCCAAGGCGGAAGCCAGTTGCCCGCGTCTGGTCGCCGCTGCCCGCGCGACGAAGACTGCGCCGTCTGTAATCCGGGACAACGCCAGGCTGTCCGTGACGGGAAGTAAAGGAGCAGAGTCCAGGACAACAATGTCGTAGTCCACTGCGCATGCCCGGACGAGTGCGGCCATGGCCTCCGAGTTGATCAGCTGATTCGGGTTCGGAGGTATGGCGCCGGACGGCAGGACATCGATGGTGCCCCAGGGTTCGATGACGTCCCGGAGTTCGGCAGCCCCGGCGAGCACGTTGCTGAGGCCGACCTGCCCCTCGATCTGACAGTAATGGGCAATTCGCGGTTGCCGGAGGTCGGCGTCGACAAGCAGAACCCGGTCGAACTTCTCTGACAGGGCCAGCGACAGATTCACTGCCGTCAGGCTCTTGCCTTCTCCCTCGGAGGCGGACGTCACGACCACTGATTGCACGGCGGCATCGGGATTGATGTATTCAAGGTTCGCTGCCAGGCGCCGGTAGGATTCGGCCGAGCGTCCGTGCGGGGTCACTCTCATGACAATGTCATTGGGAGTCCTGCGTCGAGCCCCCGGAATGGTGCCGAGCAGCGGGACATCGGTAACGCGCCGGAGGTCCTTCAACGCCTTGATCCGAGTGTCCAGCAGTTCCCGGCCCAAAGCGTAGATGACCGCAAGCACCAACCCAACCAGTGCTCCAGTTAGTGTGGAGAGCTGGGTGTTAGGCGCGAAAGGGTGTACTGGCGCCTGAGCCTCAGCTACTTGCTGCATGGCGACCGCAGGTGTTCCTACCGCAGTTCTCGGTGATATGCCTTGGACTGTGGTTGCTAGAGAGGAAGTTACGGCATTAGCGATCAGCGCTGCTTGTGCCGGGGAGGGATCAGTGACGGAAATGTCGATGAGTACCGTGTTAAGCGGCGAAACGGCTGAAACAGATTCACCCAGCTTTTCCGCGGTGGTATTGAGGCGCAGGCGAAGGATGACCGGTTCCAGCACCGAGGGCAATTTCGCCAACTGCGCATACGACTGCATGAGGTTTTGGGTATAGGTGGATCCCTGAACCAATTCCGACGTCGTTTCACCTCGCTGGGCGGACACAAAAACGCTGCTGCTGGCCTTGTACATCGGCGGGGTGCTCCGGGCATATCCGAAGCCAACGGCCCCACCGAGGAGAGTCAGCACACACAAGAGGGCCCAGCTGCGCTTCAGTGCCCCCAAATACTCTGAAAAATCCATATGCCCGTCTCCCAGATACGTTCTCGTTTCGATGCCTCATGCTACCGGCGGCAACCCAGCATTATTCGTAGAAGTCACCTTGTGAATTCCTGAATGGAGTCGAGGGGACCGGACCACGCAAGGCGGGACTGAAACCCCGCGGTCCGCAGTTTCTCGTCATCAGCCTGCGCAAAGGCAACAGGATAATCAATCCGCCGAATCAGCCACACCCTCTGCACCCCTTTCAATTTGTCCAAGGAATCTCCAAGAAGTCGCGAAGATCCGTCGAGAGTGCCGTCGGCGGCGCCCGGAACATGAAAAGTCAGGTCCAGCAGGCCGGAAAAAGCTTCGGGGTAAGCGACGGCGATGCGCCGCAGCGTTAGTCCCGTTTCGGCTTCCGAGGGCGGATATCGGGGACTGAAATACACCGCATCCTGCGCCTGTGCGTGTGCGCCCATGTACTCCGCCACCTCCATCCAATCAGTGCCGCTTTTCGCCTGGGCCTGGCGTTGCGAGAGGTAGATTGGAATGGTAAACAACACGATCATGACCCCCGCCGCAGCCCGCATCCAGTGTCTCGGTAGGAGCCGCGCGCCGGCAGCTATCAAGATCGCGACCGCCGGCGTACTCAGCGAAAGGTACCGCGGGTTGTACATGGGATGGATCAAGAGCGAATAGAGCCCGATGGCCAAAGTCGGAAGAACGATCTGCGGAACGATCCACACAAACCACTTGGGCAAGGAAGCCCTCCGGAGTGGGATCAACGCCCGTTGGACGGCGAAACACATCGCGAGCCAGGAAAGGCCCGCCAGCGCTATGGCCGCGATCACCCACGGTTCGTTCGTCCCCGTTCCGCCTTCTTGCGTGGTGGGCGTATCGCCTAGGAACCACTGGTTGACGACCACGTTTTGAATCCACCGTGTCCAGCCCAGGTCTTGATCACTGACCTGGCCGCCTTGCCTCATCGACAGATACAGCACGGGCGCGCAGGCCAACATCCCCACAGCCGCGGCCAGGAGCCATCGGAACCGCTGCCGCCATCTGACGCCCCTCAGCGCCAGCAGCGTCACGGCATGTGAGGCAATCAGCAGGACCAGGTACAGGTTGATCGCTACGGATATCGCGGCAAACGCTGCGTAAGCGGTCCAATGCCGCGCTGTTTTGTGTCGCAGTGCCCCGACCAGGAGCACGGACAGCCAGACTGCGGCCGCAGCGCTGAAGGCATAGGACCTGGCCTCAATGCCCATCCACGTGACCCTGGGGAGCACCCCAAACACCAAGGCGCTCCACAATGCCAACCTGGATCCGCCCAATCCACGGGCCAGGACATATACACCGGCCGCTCCGGCTCCGACTGCCAAGGCGCTGGGCATCCGCAGGCTCAGGGCAGACTGGCCAAAAAATTCGATCCAAAAGTGCATCAGTAAGTAGTAAAGGCCATGGACGGCATCGACATTTTGGAGCATCCGCCATAACTCCGGAAGGCTACGACTTGCGCCGGTAATGGTGGCGGCTTCATCGGTCCACAAGGAGACCCGCCATGAACCAGCGAGAGCCAGCAACGCGGCGAAGCTGCCGATCAGCGCGGCCCGGGTGCCGTCCCGGAGTCCAGTTGCCCGGACAAACACCCAGTTTGGCCGTCGAGCCTGGACCACCTTAGCCGGCAGCGTGGAGTCAACGGCGGCGTGATCCGCAGATCGGAGCATGCTCCTCCTCGAACTCCGTGGCGCTGAGACGTGCGCCCGCGCAGTCGGCGGGGACAGCATGCGAGCAGTGCATTGGATGCGTCAGACCTCTGTGTGGAAGCAGCCCCTTGGACTATCTTTGAATCCTGCCATGATTCATCGCTATCTGGGAAGCAGCCAAATGCCCATAATTCTCGTCGTCTGTTCCGGAAACGTGTGCCGCTCTCCTTTGGCTGCAGCCATTCTGCGTGAACAGTACGGCCTCGATGGTCTGACTGTTCGGAGCGCGGGCACGGCGGCCATTCCTAGCCACTCAATGTGCGAACGCGCCTCCGCCATGACAGGTTCTGAGGGCGTCCCGGTCATCCACCGGGCGCGGGTCCTAACTGCCCAGCTGGTCGAGGACGCCGACCTCATCCTTGTCGCCGCTTACGAACACCGGACCGCCGTCGCTCGGTTGCGCCCGTCAGCCAGGCGGAAGACCTTCACGCTGAAGGAGGCCAGCGTGTTCATGCGGAGCGTAGTTGCTGTTCGGGCGCTGAGCTCTCAGGGCGGCACTGGAGCTCAGGAGAACACGTTGGGCCCAATTGTCCGGCAAATGAATGACATGCGGGGGGCCGGCAAGCTGGCCGCGCCCAAGCGATCCCTCGCCATCTTCCCCGGCCGGTCTTCAGATTCCACTGCTTATGGCGAAATATCGGACGGTCATTGGGGGAATGAGCGCGCGCACCGGAAAACACTCGAGGAAGTGGCCATCGCGAGTCGATCGATCGGTTCCGGGCTAGCGGGAATTCTGGGCGTCCCGCATTAGCCGCAAGCCGTCCCACGTTCCCATCGCGGCTGCCCGTAACGGCGGCAGGGGCCTAAGGAACTGGCGTCGACCCCCCCGCAGGAGAATGTCGCGGGCCGCGCGGATGGCCGTGCGCTTCCAGGCACGTTGTGCGTCCGGGCCAAGGTTCACGCCCGCAAAGAGCAACCTATTGCGGGCGTTGTAGTAGTAGTAGGTAGCCGACTTGGCCCGGTTCGCAGGGCTTGCCGCCGCGTCCGGGTGGGTGCCTCCTTCGTCGTGCATGGCAGGGACGCCGTGGACGACCCGGATTTTAGCGCCGGCGGCCAGAACCCGGTATGACAGGTCCACATCTTCCCAGTACAAGAAATATCGTTCATCGAAGCCGCCCACTTCCTGCCATAATTCATGGCTCACCATCAGGCAGGCACCGGTAAGCCAAGGAACGTTGCGTCCCGGCGCGGCCGCGGAGTTCTTGCGGCTGGCCCTGGTTGACCCATCGTTCAGGTCAAGGTCCGAGCCGTCAAACCAGACCGTACCGTCGGGCCGGAAAATCTTCGGCGCCAGCAGCGTCATAGGCTCCGCATTTGCCTCCTCCCGCAGCGAGCGGAGACTCTCCGCATTGAGTGCGGCATCCGGATTCAGCAGCAAAAAGAATCGGGCGCCGGCGGCATAGGCCGCGGCAACGCCCAGGTTCATACCCCCGCCAAAACCCACGTTTGTGGCGGGGAGCACCGTCAACCACCCGCGGCGCTCCGCCAAGGTCACCACCGCTTCCCGCTCGGGGATGTCCGAAAAACTATCCACGATGACGACTATTGCATCCGGTGAGTGCTCGGAGACAGGTACGAGGTTCCTCTCCAGAAGCTCATGGGAGCCATAGTTCACCACCACAATTGCCACCGGCGGAAGTTCTGAAGGCGTCATGGTGGGAAGACTATCCTTTCGCCCAGAAGCGGACTAGTAATTTGAGGTCATTATGAGAGGATACGTCCAAGCCACATGCGTAATGGATTCCAATGCTGCTCATTCGACGAGGTATTGACTATTGAACAGTTCACTGGCGGTATTGCAGTCTTTCCCTGTCCCCCGTTCCACGACCAACCCCTACTTGGTTCAGCTGGCCCGCGGGCTCCGGGAGCTGCCCGGTGTGACGGTGGTAAATTTCAGTTGGCGCGCGGCCCTCCTCGGAAAGTATGACGTCTTCCACGTTCACTGGCCCGAGATTCTGGTCAGTGGCAGCAGCCCGCTAAAGAAACTCGTTCGGCAGGCGCTCAGCGTGGCCCTCTTGTGCCGCCTCGCTCTGACCCAAACCCCGGTGGTGCGAACCATCCACAACATCGAGCTGCCGAAGGACATCTCCGTCCTTGAGGTATGGCTGCTGCGCCTGATCGACCGCCGAACCACGCTTTATGTTCGGTTAAACTCCGAAACGCCTCTTCCGAAGGGCCAGCCCAGCGTCATCATCCCGCACGGCCACTATCGTGACTGGTTTTCCCGCTTTCCGAAGGCAGAAAAGATACCGGGCCGAATCGGATACGTAGGCCTGATACGACGGTACAAGGGCGTAGAGGATCTGATCAAGGCCTTTCGGCAGACAACGATATCCCACCCCGGACTCACACTTCGGCTGGGAGGCAATCCCTCCACACGGGAAATCGGCGAAAAGATCGCGGCCTTGGCCTATGGTGATGACCGCATCCGCCTGAATTTGGAATATGTCTCCGACGCAGAACTCGTTAAGACCATTACCAGTTCAGAGCTCGTGGTCCTCCCCTACCGATTCATGCACAATTCGGGGGGAGCATTGGCCGCCCTGTCGTTGGATCGGCCGGTGCTGGTTCCCGCCAACGAAGTCAACCAGGCGTTATCCGAAGAGGTAGGCCCGGGCTGGGTATTTCAGTACACCGGCGCGCTGACACCGGAGAGTATCCTCCAAACATTGGCGTCCCTCGCGGAGGATGCCCCGCGCACTCGCCCGGACCTTGCAAGGCGAGACTGGCGCAACGCCTCGTCGGCGCACAAGAAAGCCTACGAAAAGGCAGTGGCTTATGCCGGCCAGGCGCCTCAACTACAGAAGGCCATGCGCCCATGAAACCGCAGACGCTTCTCGTTGCGGTGCTGACGTATCGGAGGCCCACCACGCTTAAGCGCGGCCTGGAAACCATGCTCGAGCACGTGACGAAACTCGCCCAGGACTCAGACCGCTCAATCTCGCCCAGCATCGTTGTTATTGACAATGATCCGGCGGAAAGCGCCCAGGATACTGTCATAGCCTTCAACTCGGAATTGATTCGATACGTGGCCGAACCAGTGCCCGGCATCTCCGCCGGTCGAAATCGGGCATTAGACGAAGCTGCGCACCATGATTTGCTTCTGTTCATCGATGACGACGAGGAGCCGCAAGAACACTGGCTCGAACCGCTGTTGGACACGTGGCGAAAGACTAACCCGGCTGCTGTCATGGGGAGGGTGGTCTCGCAGTTTGAAGCTGACCTTGACCCGTGGATCGCCGCGGGCGCCTTCTTCCGTCGACGGCGGATGCCGACGGGGACCGTGATACCCACGGCAGCCGCAGGAAATTTACTCCTCGACATGCACCAGATCCGGAAGGCCGGCGTGCGTTTCAACGACAGCTTCGGCCTCACGGGGGGCGAGGACACGCTTTTCAGCAGGTTGCTGGTGCGGGCGGGGGGAACGATACTTTGGTGCGACGAATCCGTGGCCACCGATTTTGTTCCGGCGGACCGCACCACCCGTGAATGGGTTCTCCGGAGAGCGTGGAGCCATGGAAATTCAGCCGCTTTGGTCGACATCCATTCGACGCAAAGGGCAATGCACAAGAGCATGGCACGCCTGCGATCCGTTGTGCGCGGGGTGCTGCGCATGTGCGGCGGTTCACTACGTTTCGGTTTCGGGGTGATCGCCGATTCCCACCGCCACCAGGCCCGAGGGTTGCGCACCGCCTATCGCGGGGCCGGCATGCTGGCCGGAGGAGTCGGAGTCGCCTACCTCGAGTACTCGCGGGAAGCGCATTTGCGCCCGTGGATGAAACGGGCGCCAGCCCGCCGGAGAGGGCGGTAACGGATGAAAGAAGTGAGGAGGATCGTAAGCCGGGTCGTGAAGCCCGTTATCCGCGCCCATTCCGCCTTTGTCGGCTCCATCGTCGCCGTCAATACGGCAGTTCCGAACATTGTCCTGACGTACGACGACGGTCCGGAACCCGGCGGAACTGACAGAATCCTGCAGGTGCTTGATGAGCGGCAGCTCAGCGCCACGTTCTTCGTCCTGCTCAGCCGGGCCCGCCGTCATCCCGGCCTCCTGGCAGAGGTCGCAGCCGCGGGTCACGAGATCGCCCTCCACGGACTTGATCATCAACGGCTGACCGGCTTCTCCTCCCGCGAAGTCTCGCAACGGACCAAGGATGGCCGTTCCGAACTCGAAGACCTGACGGGTCAGCGGGTCGAATGGGTCCGTCCCCCGTATGGCCGGCAGACACTGACTACGTGGCGCGCTGTCCGGTCGGCCGGACTCATGCCCGTTATGTGGGGGGCGACCAGCTGGGATTCCAAGGTGGCGTCCCAGGCGGACCGCGTCCAGAAAGCCATGACCGGGGCGGTTCCGGGGGCTATCCTCCTCTCCCACGACGGTCACGCCGGCCTGGGAGACGGCGTCGACGACGGCCCCCCGCCGTCGTTGGACCGGGGGGATCTCACAGCCCGCATCCTCGACTCGTACGCCGACGCCGGGCTGGGCGCATGGGCGCTGCGCGAATCCTTGCAGCACGGAACTCCGGTGCTGGCGGCCTGGTTCAAGAGATGACTCGATTCCGAACAGCGAACGTGGGGGTGGAACTATGACAATGGTCCGGATGAAACTCAAACGCGCCCGGCTCTATGAGTCGATCCGCACCGCCCATCTGGAGCGCGCCCATCAGCTGAAGCCGGCCGCAATAATCTATCGCCAGCGGCGTTACGATTTTGACGCCGACCTGGCTCGTGGCCTGGAACTGATCGAGGCCAGCCCGCTCAGGGCGGCACTGATCCTCGCCCGCTCCGACGTGACCGCTCTGGAAGTCAACGAACCACTGATGCTATCCAGCCTTCCGAGCACCGCGGTTGCGCTATTGGCATTGGCTGCCCGAAGGCTGCTCGGCGGCAGGCGCGTGCTGGTGGTGAGCTATGCCATTGGCAACAGCGACCCGTATCCACAGCGGCTGCGCCACTCGTGGAAGTCCTCACTGCGCAAGGTAGTCGAGCGGCGACTCGCGGCCATTGTCTGGAAAAGAGTGGACCGGCTGGCCTTTGGCACTGCGGCCGCGCGGGACACATATCACGGGCTGCTGCCGCAATCGGACGGTCGCACGGAGGTGCTCATCCCAGCCGTTCCCGCCGCTTGTTCATGCGAGCCCGGACAATTCAGTGACCCCCATCGAGTGATCTATCTGGGGGACTTGTCGCAACGCAAAGGGTTTCCCCTTCTACTCGAAGCTTGGCCCTCGGTTCGGAACGCGAACCCGGCAGCCCGTCTCACTATCGTCGGCAAAGGAGCCCTGGTCGACCAGGCTCTCGCCAGCGCTGCGGCGGACAGCAGTATCGACGTTGTCATCGACCCGCCTCGAAGTGAAATCCACCGCCATTTGCGGCACGCCCAAGTGCTTGTCCTGCCCTCGCAGTCCACGCCGATCTGGCGTGAGCAGGTGGGGCTTCCCATCGTCGAAGGCTTGGCGCATGGTTGTTCGGTCGTCACGACGACCGAGACGGGACTGGCATCGTGGCTGGCAGAGCATGGTCATTCCGTGGTGGCAGCGGGGTGTTCCGCCGGTGCCCTGGGAGAAGCGATCAAGGACCAGTTGCTCCGGGCCGCGGGGCGCAGCGACGTCATCGCCACGCTGCCGCAGCTAGACGGACGTCTGGCCGCCGATTCGTGGCTTTTTGAGACGGATTCACGTGACTACCAGACTTGATCGGAAGTCCGTACAGGACCGTTCGGCCGGACGCCGAGGCCTGCTGGCAACAGTGGGCGGCACGGCAGCGACCAAAGTCGCAGTTATGGGAGTTTCGGGGCTGCTGGGCATCGTAACCAGCCAACTGATAATCGCCCATTTCGGCACGGACGCATATGCACAATACGGATTGCTGTCATCGATCCCGAGCCTGCTGCCCTTCGCGGACCTTGGCATTGCTGCGGTCGTTATCAACGCGGTGGCGGGGTCGTCGAAGCCTAAGTCCGACGAGTATGTGCTCGGCGCGATTCTCACGGCCATGCGTATCCTCCTGGTCTCAGGTCTAATCTTCATCGTTATTTCGTTTGCGGTCTATTGGCTCGGTTGGTGGCCCGCCATTCTGGGGAATGGCCTCCTCCCGGGGGACGGCGCCGTGGCGGCCTGCGCCTGCCTGGCCCTCTTTGGCCTGGCGCTCCCGTTATCGATCGGTCAGCGCATTCTCGTCGGCCTTGAGCGGACCAACGTCCAGGTCATGAGTCAGATTGTTGTAGCGCCACTCATTTTGACCGCCGTTCTCGTCACCGTGGGAATCGCAGCCCCCGCAGGAAGTTTCCTGGCAACGTTTTCCTACATTGCAAATGCCATAAATTCTCTTATCTGCCTCATAATTGCAGGGCGTCTTATCTCGCCTCAGCTCAAGTCCGCTATTCGTGCAATTCCCCACGTCAGGCGCCATCGTGGAGTCCGGGCAGCCCATCTGGCCTGGCCTATGCTTCTTCAGATGATCGCGTTGCCCGTGGCGATGCAGACAGATCGCCTTTTGCTGAGCCATTTGACAACGGGGAGCGAATTGGCCCAGTATAATTTGGGCTCCCAATTGTACGGAATCGTCATCCAAACCGTTGCTGCCGCAGGAATCGCTTTCTGGCCCATATACGCCAAAGCCCGCTCTGCGTCCCGGGTGGAGTCTCCGTTGATTCCGACTCTCTGGTTTGCTACGGGCGGCGTGGCGCTGGGGATCGTTCTAGCCGCGCTTTCACCCTTGGTGGTGGATTTCATCTCCGACGGAAAAATTCAACTCGACAAGTGGCTGATTTTCGGATTCGTTGTGTTCGTGGGCCTGCAGGCAGCAAAATACCCGGTAGGTATGTACATGACAGATCACCAGGGACTCCGCTTTCAAACCATCCCGATCTTCATTATGGTTCCTTTGAACCTAGGTCTCTCTTGGTGGCTGATCGGCCTATTAGGCGCTGGCGGCCCTATCGTCGGTTCGGCCATTTCCGTAGCTGTCTGCCAGGTCGGCCCGAACATCTGGTACGTGAATAGGGATCTGAAACGACGCAGGGCGGCGGCACTCGCGTCCGAGCCTACCTAGGTTGCATCCCTGGCGGGGTCGAAGTGGCCTCACAACATCCTTCGGGGGCCGCAAGGGCTTGTATTCCCGGATCGGCGCTGGGTGCGGGCCAGCAGCCACGGCACGCCACGGGTGTGGCGCGTACCGTGACCGCTGGCCGGACCGGGCCAAACGGGCCTGATTCAGGCTTAGAAGCGCCCGACCACTGTGCTGCCTGCAGGCTTGCCGATCGCCGTGGCCACGTCCTGTGGCAGCGGAACAGCGATGGCGGTCGACTTCGCTGCCAGAGCTGCCATCTGGTCAATCGGGACGCTGGTGTCGGTGCTGGCATTCTTCCAGCTTGCACCCTTGGCGGCGGCTAGAGCGGCGGGGGTTTCGTAGCGCGCAAGAGTTACTCCGTCATTGCCGCCCCACGCAACCATTGTCGGGTCCGTTGTGACAACTCGCTTGTTAAAAAGGTTTCCTGTAATTACGACATTCATGTTATCCACGGGAATCTTGGTGACGCCGTCAAGCGCATAGAACTGAAAGCGGCCCCCGTTTCCGTATACATTGTTAGATATCGTAATGTTGCGTGTCAGCCACGGAGTTGTCGGATCGACGGCCGGTTGGCGCGGATCTTGTCCGGCGAAGCTCGAGACCGCCTGCCGGCGTTCATCTTGGGCCAACTTGACCCCGAACAGTCGGTTTCCGCCGATGTTATTGTTGAAGACCTTTACATTTCCCGTGTTGTAAATGAGGATTCCGGTCTCTTGGCCGTTGGTCTCGTTGTTTGCAACGATCGCGGTATCGGATATTTCGATTTCAATGCCGTTGATCCCGTTTGAGGACGAGGTGTTATTGGAGACGTTTGCAGTGTTTACGGACTCATCCAACCAAATCCCGGTACTGCCCTGGTTATTGCTGGTGTCGTTGTTGACAATCTTAATACCACGCGAACGAGTCACCTTGATTCCTCCCGCGACCGGCTCCGGCTTGAATCCCTCGGCATTGTTAAACGAAACAATCGAGTCCTTGATAACCAGACCGTACGCGGCATTGACACCGATGCCGAGCATGCCGTTTCGTTGCGCGGTGACGCGTTCGGCGATGCTGTCATTGTTTTGAATTGCAATGCCGATCATCGCGTTGTCAACGACGGTGAGATTCCGAGCCGCGGCGGACGTGGCGGCCAGGACAACGGCGGCGCGGGACTCATAAGGCGTGGCGTAGCGGCGCACCCCGAATCCCTGCAGCGTGGTTTTAGTGGCTGAAGAGTAGATGGCCTGGCCCAGATTGCTGGCCCGCACTTCGTGCCCCGCGGGATCGCTCCCGAGCCGGATCGTATTGGCTGCGTTATCCACGTAGAACGTCCCCGCAACCACCTGAGCAGCGGACCCGACCTGCTTGAGCGAGACCCCGTCCAAGAACACTTGGTCCGGCCGGGCCGCCATGGGCTTAGCCGAATTCACGTATCTCGGGTTGTCTGCTACACCGTCCATGGAATTGGAGAACTCGGGGGTCCATCCTGATGCGAGCCAGGTGGCGCCCGATTTCTGCCAGGAAGCCACCGGCACGGACCCGTCCAACCAAACAGCCTCGTCGGGGTAAGACTGAATCGTCAGCGACTTGTTGGACGGAATTGTGACCGACTCGTTGTAGGTGCCTTTTCGCAGCACTATGACCTGGCCGGACTTCGCATGAGCGACGGCGCTAGCAAGGGTCTTCAAGGGGGCAGCCTGGCTGCCCGGTTGTGAGTCCGTGCCCTTGGCGACGTCGACATATATTGCGTCGGCCGGCGCGGCGTACACGGCCGAACCGACGGCGGACGCTCCACGTCCCGGTTGAGGGGCCGGTGCCGGGGCTGGAGCGGGTGCCGGGGCGGGAGCCGGGGCCGGAGCGGGGGCCGGGGCCGGAGCGGGAGCGGCTCCGATGTTAACGACGTGCAAGTCGTCCAGAACAGTACTGACCGGCGCCGAGTTGCCGCCAGACATGTACTCCCAGATACCAACGGCTCCCGCACTGGCGATCCTAGTGGCGGAAGTGTCCGCGACCGAGAGCTGCCAGTTCGGGACCGCGCTTCCGTCAAGCCAGGCGCGTCCTTGGATGGACACAGAAGACGTACCCGTGACACTGAATTCGATATGGGCCTTTTGGTTGGCGCTCAGCAACTGCGGCAACTGCACTTTTCCCAGATTTACGTCAGTCCCGTTGGTAATCCTTGAGACGGCAAGGAATAACTTGCCCCCACTCATCACCTCCAGGCGCCCCCGGTAGGCGGCACCGGAGCTCTGCCGGCGAATATCGAGGGCGTGATACAGGCCGAATTGACCCGCGGGAACCGAAGGTAACATCAGCGCCCCTTGGACATTGACATCGGTCGCAGAGACTGCAGGCAGCACGGCAGACAGTGACTGCCCTGGCGGCAGTCCATTTACCCTGGCTGTGCCGTTCACAACGGCGAGACCCGCCTTGGCCGGGTTGTCCATTGCATAGGTGCCTCCGGTTTCGGCATTGCCCCAGCCGGCCAGGGAAGTGCGGCTAAAAGTGTCGCGGGCAACTTCGGAGGACGTTGTGGAGGCACTTTCGGGGCGGGTGACTGCCGCGCTGGCGGCAGGAGCCAGGCTGACTGCTGCCATCGCGAGCGAAACAGCACAGATCAGGGGAGCTACTAATTGCCTTGGCCAGCCGTCGCCGGGGGGATCTTCCAATATTTTGCGCGTCAATTAGGGGCTCCTCGTGGATGATGGCAACCGAGACAAGCCCGCCGGTAATCGACGAGCTTGCAGGCTGTGGGCAAATACACGCAGCGAAGACGAACGTTCACGCCGTCTTCAGACCGTTCCCCCAGCGGGACGCAATAACACAACCAGAGACCAAATTGCAGGTAAGCGAAAAGCATACTTTTGCTGCAAACGGTCACACTACACGGGATGAAATCTTCGATCAAATCTGCTGGCCATCCAGGATCACCCTCAGCAGCCACAAGTCGTACTTTCCGATTGGTGCTATTTGGATCGTGAGGCCGGCTCTCCGCGGGCCGTACGACGGATAATAACCGTGCGACAGCCGCGGGCGGCCACTGATCGGCTCCGCCGTTCTCCTCCGATCGTCGCGCCCGTGGCAAAGATCTTCCGCGCTGCCGGGATCTCCTCGCGGCAAGAAACACGGCTGGTCCGGACCCTCGAAGAGGATCCGGACCAGCCGACAGTGCAGTTTTGCTAAACCGGGTCGATCACTCCACCCTCCTAGTCACCCAGTTGGTGAGGGACAGGGTGACAGGGCCGTTGGTTGCGGTGCCCGAAAGATACGTCATCACGCCTACGGATCCGGCGCTTTGCATGGTAATTGCAGCGTCCGTTGCCGTCACTTGCCAGGCTGTGGGTTCGGCAACGGCCGTGTTCCACACCTTGGCACGTAGGGTCGTCGGCGAGTTCCCGGAGACCTGCAGTCGGACGGCCAGTTGCATGCCCGCTGTGTAGGTCAGGCCCGGCACCGTGATGCTCTTTAGGGTGGTCTCAGTTCCTCCCGCCGTGGACTTCAGATCCAACGTCATCAACCCGGACTTTGAGATCCAGATCTTTGCCAGGTAATCCCCCGCCCCTGATACGCGTCGGCCGATGACGGTTGTGAAGAATCCGCCCCCGTCCGACAGCTTGTCCAGTGACAGCTGGACCTGGGTATCAGACGACGTAGACGAAACGGATCCGAGGGTCGCCGTGAGCTGTACGCCCTTGGCCGTGATCATCTTGCCGCTGCCATTGTTCACGGCGAAGTTGGCATTGCCGCCTGAGGTACTCCAGTTACCGCCCACATCGGCTTTCCCGAAACCATTGGCTACGATTCGAGCGAACCCGTCCTGAGCCAGCGGTGCCGCCGTGACCGTCACCGGCTTCGTCACCGAACCCGTGCCGCCCWGGTTATCCGTCACCGTCAGCTTCACCTGGAAAGTGCCCGCAGCAGCATACGTGTGCGAAGGAGACACACCCGAACCCGCCGCAGTCCCGTCACCGAAATCCCAACCGTACGAAACAACCGTGCCATCCGGATCAGAAGAACCCGACCCATCAAACGACGCCGCCAAATTCACCGCCGAGGACGTAAACGCCGCCACCGGCGACTGATTCGCCGGCTGCCCGGCGCTCCCGAGCGCAAAGTGGTTGGCTACGTCCGCGTCGGACAGTGCCACCGGATAAACCGCCACCTCGTCGATTGCGCCGGCAAAGTACGGCTGCGGTCCCCATGTGTTGTCGCTGCCGACCCGCCAATACCCGGAGTAGGGCTGGGCCTGCGTCTGGGGGTTGGTGCCTACGACCGTTCCATCCACGTACAGCTTCATACCGTCAGAAGACTGGGTCGCCACCATGTGGTGCCAGGCTCCGTCGTTGTACGACTTTGGCGAAGTAATGGTATTTGTCTGGCCAGTCCAGACCCCAAAGGTCAAGGCGCCGCTGGTCTCCATATAAACGTGCCGGTCGTAACTGTTCGAGAGCCCCGTTGGCTGGTCGCCAAAGCCGATCAGCTTGCCGCCCTGCTGAGTAGTCGTGTTGAACCAGAGTTCCTCCGAATAGGTTGTCGGATTCGCAAATACATTTGCGCTGGACAACAGGCCGGACGTCCCGTTGAACGTGGCCGACGTGTTGGTCGTCCCGGCAATCCCAGAGGGACCTCCAAGAGTCACCCCGTCAACATAGGTGCCAGGATTATCCGAGGGGCTGCTGTCTGCCGCGGTGGTGCCGTTGCTCTCTCCCAGCCTCCAGTACAGATCGGGTGCCCCCTGGAACACGGCTTTGCCGTAACTGTCGGCCGGCGCGACGGGAATGTTCAGAGTGCGGCCGGAGTCGGTGAAGTGCTTCTGCACCTGTTGCAGGGTGATGACGCCTGGGTAGATCGACACTTCGTCAATGGCACCCCGGAAGAAATCGCTCGAGGGGCCGCCGGGCCAGCTTGCGATGCTGTCCCCGCCGATCCGCCAATATCCGGTATACGGCTGGCCTTGTGTCACATCGCTGCGTTGCCCAACTCGCTTTCCGTCAACATAAAGAGCCATTCCGTTGGCTCCAAGGCTGGCCGCGATCTGATGCCACTGGCCGTCGTTGTATGTACCGGCGGTGCGCAATGTATCGGTCGATCCGGTGTAGACGCCGAAGTAGATGTGGCCTGCATTGTCCATATAGATATGACGGTCGTAGTTGTTGGAGTTCCCCGTGGGGTTGTTGCCAAACCCAAGAATCTTTCCGCCCGACGTCGTCGTGGTGTTGATCCACGTCTCCGCGCTGAAGACGTCCGGACCAGGAATTGCCGTTTGAGTGGACGCCGACCCGTTGACGGTGCCGTCAAAGGTGCTTGCCGTGTTGGGGTCACCAGTGACAGCGCCCGGGGTGCCTCGCGTCACTCCCGTCCCCGCGACGGCGTCCGACCAGCCCGCCCAGTCAACGAGGGAGCTCCCGCTGCCTTCGCCGAGCCGCCAGTAGCTGCCGGCACCATCGGCCAAAACGTCAGTGGCATAAGCACTCATACTTCCAGCGGAGGCGACGGTTACCGTGACTCCGTCCGACCTGGCGATGTTCCCGAACGGGTCGGTAACGAAGATGCGGTAGCTGTGGGTCGAGCCCGGCACGAGCCCGGTGTCCTGAAAGCCCATGGCCGCCCGTTTCCAGAAAGTGGAGGCCTGGGTCGTGGTGAAGATGGGAGTGGTCTGGTGATCGTCACGGATGACGTCGTACTTCAGGTTCTCGTTGTCCTTGTCCCAGTTGGCCTGCCAGGCGACCCGGACAGTTCCGGTCGCAAGGGAGAGCACCGTGGGGTTCATGGCGCTGCCTGTTACCACGGGGCCTTGCTTGTTGGGAGCAATGGTCTTGACCGCGAACCTGACCAGACCCTGTTGGGCGGTTCCGTTCACGGTGGGAAACTCGCCACCGAGAATGACGTACTGGGAATTGCCGTTGATGGTCCAGGCCGCCTGGCTCTGGCCGGTAAACGATCCGACGTCAAGATCCGGAAACCACGGCAGCAGGGAGGGCCGGGGGGTGCCCTCGTAGTTGTAGTAGCCATACGGATCTGCCGTTATAGTTCCGGTTGCTGCCTTGCTAAAAGCCAATGCGTGGTGGAAGGTCCACTTCGGGTCGGTCTGAGGGAAGCCGCCGATGTTGCCGCAGTAGTGGTCATGGCTGACGGTGTAGACCGCCGTATCGGAGGCGTATACCCCATAGGAATCACCGTGGCAGTCCTCCACCCAGTTGAGCACCCCTCCGTCCCAACTGGCAGAGAACGCGCCTTCAAGGTTGCCCCCCGAGCCGAACACATATCCGGTTCCGTAGACATTGGTCCCGTCGGAGGTGAGGCTATAGATTGAAGACTGCGTTCCGCCGTTGCGCACCAGACCGTTCACGGCCCACGGGAGCAACGCCGCCGTCGAGGTGTCCAGGGCGGCCATGCCATAGCCCGGATTACTCGAACCATTAATACTGGTGAAATTACCGCCGACCACGACTTTGGTGCCGTCCGGAGAGATCACCATGTTGTTCACGTCGCCCCCTGCCACCACGGGGTTCCAGCCAAGCAGCCCGGCGTCGGAGGCCCGGACTGCAGCAAGGTGTGGCCGGCTGACCGAACCCACGCCGCTGAACCAGCCGCCCATGAAGACAGAAGTGTTGGTGGCAGCCAGGGCATAGACGCGCGAATTGACGTTCGGCGCAAAACTAGTGATCAATGCCCCGGTGACCGGGTTCAGGGCCGCCACATATGGCCGTGACACGCCATTGACCGTAGTAAAAGCACCGGCGACATAGATCCGGGAACCATCCGGGGAGACCGTGATGGCTTTCGCCTGGGCGTTCAGGCTCGCCACGAACGTCGTATTGAGCTTTCCGGTCGTAATGTCATAGGCCAGAATGTTGTTCCGCGCCACCGTGTTAGTGCCCGGCGCGGACCCGGCAGGCCGCGCCGTCGTGAAGTTTCCGACCACATACACGGTGTTGCCAACCACGAGCTGCTGCCACGCCACACCATCAATCTGGACCGTCGGCAACGCATCCGCAGTGACCGTGGGTGGTGTGGCCGGGTTGGCCGGATCCAAAGGCGCAGTGTCCGCCGTGGCAGCCGGGACCGGCAAAACCGCGATCGCCAGCATCATTGCGACGGACACCCCGAGAACGAGCAGTCTCTTACTGACTTCAAACACAGACCGCACTGTTAATCCTCGCGGTGGCGCACTAGATGGACGATTCTTGTCCCCGCGCGGTCGCGCCGGAACACTATCGAATCTCGATTCGATGCTCATGACTTCCCCTCAGACGTTGTGATGGACCCTGCAAAAGCTGCAATGGGTGAAGAAACTTCGTAATTCAGATAGATGTAAACCTGACCACGCTGGTCCATGGGCAGTAGGAAAACGAAGACGGCGGAGGCCGTGGCGCCCGCACCCACAGATTCTGGGAATCTCGCTGCGCCGGGTCCGCTCAGTTGCAGAGCAGGAGTCCGGTTCGGCCCGTACTCGACGTTGATAAGTGCGCCTTCGAGCGATACAGACTTTGCGGACTGATTGTGGACGGAAACCGTAAACCGAATGGCGGGGCCTGCTATCTCGCCGGGGCCTGCTGCCGTGCCCGTCACCGATTCAAACTTTGTGATGTCGGCCGTGACGCCAGGGCGCAACGCCGCGGGGTCAGTGATGGCCACGGGAGCGGACACGAGCTGCGGCGTAGCAGCAAGTTCTGCCTCCGACTTGACCTTCGCGCCTGTCGCCGTTGGTGCGGCCGCGGCGGACTCCCCGGTGGAACTAGGTGCAGGTGTTGCCGCAGTGCCGGGGGCAACACCGTTCGTTTGCGAAGCAGCAGTCTGCGGCGGCGCCTGCGTCGCTGAGGACGGGGCGGCACCGGCCTGTGTCGCGTCCTCCGCGCCGGTCCGGGCGCTGGGGGCCACTAGAGGGGAAGCCCAGATACCCCCGCCGATCAGGATCACCGCTAAAACGAGTCCGATGAACAGTGGTTTCTTCCCTTTTCGGTCTTCCGGAGAAGGATTCTCTGCAGTTCTTGTGCTGTTCATGATTTACTCCGAGTTGAGACCGGTTGAGAAATTGACAGGAACTTCATATCGCCGAACCACCGAACTAAAGCCAGCGTGAGGTGAATCGAATTGGCGGCGAAAAACAAGGAATAGACGGTAAAGAACATCCACGGTGCGCCGAGAAGAACGAAGATGAAACAGAGCACACCGTAGTCCGTCGGCACCAAGAGGATGGACTTAAACACGGATCCTCGCTTGGGGATTGCCTGCCGGCCGGATTTGAGCAAAGCCGTCGTCTTGAGCTGGTCGTTGAGGACCATGGCGAAGAACGAAACCGTTCCGACAATCGCGTAGCCGATGGGCACGAGGAGCCACCCCTCCGGGTGAAGCTGGAAGTGGCGGTAGGCCGCCACCAGAACCGCCAGGTGTAAGCTGACGATTTTCGTGCAATCCACCACATGGTCCAGCCACTCACCGGCCAGGGACCCTACTCCCCGAAGGCGAGCTAATTGCCCATCGGCGGAATCGAGGATGTAACCCACCGCCAAAGCAGCCCAAATGACCGCGCCGACCCACCAGTCTGGGGTAGCGAGCGCCAGCAGCAGGATTGCCCCGAAAGTGAAGCCTGCGCTGACGCCGGTCACTTGGTTGGGCGTCATTGCTGCTTGATGTGTCAGCGCGGCGGCATATCGCCCCAGCCTCCGGTTGACCAAGATTGAGTAAGGCGGGGCCCCGGCGGCCACCGACTTCTGTGCAGCGCCCAACGCCGCCAGTGTTTCGTGGAAACTGGACCGAGACAGGGAGACCTGTTCCGGCTGGACGTCGCCGAGACTCACGATGCCGCCCTGCTTTCGTCCGGAGCTTGGCTGGGGGCGGAGACCCAACTGGTTCGCACAGGGCCTTGAGCGCGGGTGAGGGTGCGGGAAGCCAGCGCATAGCAAAGGGACTCATATCCGTCGGCTACGACGTCCCAGTCATATTGAGCGGCGATTTGCCGCCCGTGCTCCGCCCTGAACCGGATTCTGCCGGGGTGCGCTTCTGCCTCCCCCGCCAACTTTGCGACGTCGTCCGGGTTCCGGAAATATCTTCCAGCCGAACCGAGTACCTCCCGGTTGAAGTTCACATCAAAGGCGTTCGTCGCCGCACCGGCGCCAATTGCCCGGAGCAATGAGGGATTGGTGCCTCCCACTGAGTGACCGTGCCAGTACACCAGCGCGTTGGCGTAGAGCTCGTCCAGCAGTTCTTGGTCCCACACGCCGCCGAGGAATTTCACCCGCGCGTCCGAGGATTCCTGGACCTTCTGGTTGTACACATGGCCGTACGGCGTGGAACCGACGACGACCAGCGGAAGCCGCGCATTGCTGCGGACATAGCCCTCCACGATCGTGTGGACGTGGTTTTCCGGCTCCAGCCGAGCGACTACTAGGTGGTACCTGCCCGAAACCAGGCCGATGGAGGCCAGACGTTGGGGCTCTTTCGGGGCCAGTAGCGGTGCACCGTAGGTAATCAGCTCCGTCGCAGCATCAAAGGTGGTCCGGTAGTAGTCACGGATTCCGGCGGCATCGGCGATTAGGGCGTTGGAGAACCGCACGGCAAAGCTTTCGGCCCAACGGTAATACCGTTTTCCAACCGGCCCCCACTTTGCGCGCTTCCATTCCAGCCCGTCCATGTGTGTGGCAACCGGCAGCTTGGCCAGGCGGAGGAGCGGGAGCCAGGGTGCGTTGGCCGCATTGAAGACAATTGTCGCGTCCGCCCTGCTGCCCAAAAGATGGGCTACCGAAAGCCCGGTGTGGCTAAGGGTTTCGAGCGACCGTCGCCGCAGGGCCGGCAGATGCACGAGTCGCATGCCGGCGAATTCCTTTGCCCCGCTCACCGCCCCATTTCCGGACCGGCAGTACACCGTCACAAGGTGTCCGCGCTCGGCGAGCCGGCGGCCCACTTCCTCCACGCACGTTTCGAATCCGCCATAGTGAGCGGGCACACCCCGCGTACCCACCAAAGCAATCCGCAGACCAGCACGCTTAGGAGTTGATTCCTTCACTTTTCCCCCCTGGGAACTTCGTATTTTGTTTGATCGAGACCTTGCTGCGGAGCCGGAGACCGTACCGGGACCGTTCCTATCTGAGGTAGTTGCTCAAGCGACGCCTAGGGCAGGGCCTGTAACGCCGCCCACTCCCGAGGCCCGGAATTCAGGAGTTCCAGGCTCCTCCGAAGGGAGGTGCTCGACGTGTGCATGGTGTACGGAAAATAGACGACCTCGACGCCCACAGCGGCAAACTCCCGCTCCAGGGCGAGGCCCTTCGGGGTGTTTCGCCAGTCGTCACCTTTGAAGACAATGTCGAAGGGATGCCGCCGCCAGGTGTCGATCTTGCGCGGCAGGGTTTCTGCGATCGCCTCATCGACGTACCGGATCTGCCGGACGATCTCCAGCCGCTCCGCCAGGGGAACCACCGGCGGGTGGCCCTTTGTCGCGACGAGAAGTTCGTCCGCGACGACGCCGGCAATCAGGAAATCGCAGTGCTCCTTTGCGTGCCGCAGCAAGTTGAGGTGGCCAACATGGAATAGGTCAAAAGCACCTGCCGCGTATCCGATTCGAGTCGTCATTGGTCCCCCTTCAGAAGGCGTCGGCCGGGCTGCGCAGGGCTCTGAAAGTCCTCCACAGGATGATCAGGTCACCGGTTAGCGACCAGTTCTCTACGTAATAGAGGTCCAACCGAATGCTTTCCTCCCAGGGGAGGGTGGACCGGCCGTTGATTTGCCAGAGTCCAGTGATTCCAGGCTTGATAAGCAACCGCCGGTTCGTGAACTTCTCGTAGCGTTCGACTTCACTCAGCAGCGGCGGACGTGGGCCGACCAGGCTCATTTCCCCAGTCAGCACATTCCAAAATTGAGGAAGCTCGTCGAGCGAGTACTTGCGCATCCAGCGACCGCACTTGGTGACCCGCGGATCATTCCGGATCTTGAATAGCAACCCGGAACCCTCATTGAGCTCCCGCAGGGACTCCAGATCAGATTCCGCCGTCTCCACCATCGACCGGAATTTCAGCATGTGGAAGGGAATGCCGTTCTTGCCCGCGCGGAGCTGGCGGAAGATGACAGGACCACAGCTGTCATGTTTGACGACGATGGCGAGAGCGAGCATGACGGGAGACAAGACCACTAACGCCAAGGACGCAGCAAGAATGTCTAAGGCACGTTTCAGGACATGCTTGGCGCCTGCGTATTGGGGAAGCTCCACATGCACCAGCGGCAATCCATCGACCGGACGCCAGTGGATTCGAGGGCCGGCGACGTTGGTCAGGGTAGAGGCCAGGACGAGCTCCGTCCCGGTTGCCTCCAGCTTCCATCCCAGTTCCCGGATGTATGTGCTGCCACCGGGGACCCGTCCCGCGACGATGACCGCGTCCGCGCCCGCGACTTCCACCATTCTCGATACATCAGCCAGGGTCGACACAACCGGGATCCGGTACCACGGCGGCCGCAGCTCCGTGGACTTCTCCAAGGTGGGCAACCCCACCCCGGAGATCTCGTAGCCGGCGGTCGGATTCTTCTGGATCTGGTTGATGACATACTCGACGTCTGGCCGGTCTCCGATCACCACCACCCGTGACAGGTACTTGCCTTCGGCCCGCTTTTGGTTCAGCCACCGGCGCCAGAGCCAGCGGCTGCCGGTAAGTAGCAGCAGGCCCAGTGGCAACGCCACGGCGAAGTAGCCGCGCACCACGTCGAACCTGACGAAGACCATCGCAATTGCAAGGGCGCCGAACAATTTGAGAGTGGCCTGTGCCACCCGTTTGTACTCCGCGGCGCCGACACCAAACGTACGGCGGTCGCGGGTGGGATAAATCTCGAGGGAAGCGAACCACGCCACAAGGAGCAGTGTGGAGACCATCAGGTACCGCGCTTCAAATTCCTCCCCGGCAGGAGTCGACGCTTCGGTGCCGAACCTGAACACATAGGCCGAAGCCACCGCAACGATAATGGCTGCGGCATCGGTGATTCGGAGGCGGTTGGCGAAGTTCCTCCATCGAAGAGAGACCGCCCGCCTGGAAGCCGCCATGTCAATCCGGTGTTCGTCGTCCCACACCGAGTGCTGAGGCGGCGCAGAAGTTTGCACCCGGCCTGGAACACGTACCTGGGCTGTAAAGCGGGACGCCGGGTGGAACGCCCGGCGGTGCTTGAGCTCGCTCACTTCCGCCCCCGGGTGGAATTGGCAGCGCCGGCGGCCCGCTGGGCAGCAGGGTTAGAAAGGAAAGCGGATCGATCAGTCCGCTCCGTTAGCAGCGAAACATGAACACCGATCGACGAACGAGGAAACATGGCGAGACCTTCCAGCGACTGGTTCGACTGTGGTCTGGCCTAGTCAATAAGATGACTTTTGTCCGCACACGAGTGTGGACTACCTCTTTTCGCTTCCACGGCCACTCGCCGCGAGCGGCAGGTACTACGTGGATCTGAGATCGGGCTACGTAGTCCGACGCCGCGGCATCGCGCCAGGTCGTGTGGCATTTTCCTTGCCGGACCGACGCATGGCATTGCGGCCGGTGGCATCGAAAGGGGGCGCCCTGGTGAAAAGCGGCGGGCATCCAAACAAGCCCAGGAAAACGACCAAGCACACACCGTCGGGCCGGAGACCGGAACAGGCGTTGTGTCGGTGTACCGGGAATTCTCTCGACTGGGGTAAGGTGAATCTCGTTGTTCCGCAGGGTGTGTTCCGGCATTCCGGACCAGTTCCTCTGCGGCTCTGCGGCTGTAGCTCAATGGTAGAGCGCTAGCTTCCCAAGCTTGATACGCGGGTTCGATTCCCGTCAGCCGCTCCAGTCGGTCCCCGTTCCGCGTCCGCATCACTGCGCCGGAGCCGGTTAGGTGGCTACCTGTATCGTTCGAAGTCAGGAACCTCTTCGGTTCCGCTACAGGAGCGATCATGGCTGACAAATCCCCCCGTCAAGCAGCATCCAAGAAGTCCGGCAAGTCCCTCAAGGAAAAGCGAGCGGACAAGAAGGCAGCCGCAGCGCCGCCCAGCTCCCTGGACAAGGCGACCGCCAAGACGGCGAGCCCCAAGAAGAAGTGACCGGTCCCTCGAACCATCTCACCCTTGGCGTCCTGGCCACCACGCGGAAACCGGACGAGCGCCGGCTTCCCATCCATCCCGGCCATATTGAACGCATCTCCACGGAGCTCAGGCAGCAGCTGATCCTGGAAGAGGGTTACGGCGAACACTTCGGCGTCACGGACGCCCACCTGGCCGGCCTCGTTGGCCGGATCGCGCCGCGGGCCCGGCTCCTGGCCGAGGCCGACGTCGTCCTGCTGCCCAAGCCGCAGCCCGCCGACCTGGCCGAGCTCCGGGACGGACAGGTCCTCTGGGGCTGGCCGCACTGCGTCCAGGACCGGGAGATCACCCAGCTGGCGATTGACAAGAAGCTGACGTTGATCGCCTTCGAGGCTATGAACCACTGGGCAAGCGACGGCGGGTTCGGCCTGCACGTGTTCCACAAAAACAACGAGCTGGCCGGATACTGCTCGGTTCTGCACGCCTTGGCTCTCACGGGTACCACCGGCGACTACGGCCGCCGGCTGAGCGCCGTCGTGATCGGCTTCGGCGCCACCGCCCGTGGCGCCGTGACGGCCCTCAACGCCCACGGCGTCCACGACGTGCAGGTGCTGACCAGCCGCGGGGTCGCCGCGGTGGGGTCGCCGATCCATTCAGTACGGATCGCGCAGTTCGACCACGACGACGAGGCGCCGTACCTCAGCGAAGTGATCACCGAACGGGGCCGGGTGCCGCTGGCGCCCTTCCTCGCGGAGAGCGACATCGTAGTCAACTGCACGTTGCAGGATCCGAATGCGCCGTTGACCTACCTGCGCACCGAGGACCTGGACGCTTTCCGGCCCGGCAGCCTGATCGTGGATGTGTCCTGCGACGAGGGTATGGGATTCAGCTGGGCGCAGACCACCACCTTTGCCGAGCCCATGTTCGCCGTGGGCGACCACATCAACTACTACGCGGTGGACCACAGCCCGTCCTACCTCTGGAAGTCAGCCAGTTGGGAGATCAGCGAGGCGTTGCTTCCCTTCCTGGAGCCAGTGCTTTCCGGGCCCACCGGCTGGGCTGGCAACGAGACGATCAGCCGCGCGGTCGAAATCCGCGACGGTGTGATCCTCAACCCGGCTGTCCTCGAGTTCCAGCACCGCCAGCCGGACTACCCGCACCGGCCTGTGGCCGACTAGCGGTTTACTCGGTGTGGAACCAGTCGCCTCTACTTGCCATTGGGACCTGCTACCTATCCGAAGTACTCGTGTGGGCGGCCGCTCCCTAGCCATTGAAGCCCGGGGGTACTTGCCCTATCCTGACTGTGTTGCAGGTCAAGCAGAGGCCTGCTAAAACGATTCGAAAAATCGAACGTTGCCCGTTGTTGCAGCCATCTGGCATTGGCGGCAGGTTGCGGCAAGCGTTCGGGATAGGCCAGCAATGACGCCAGCCACAAATCGTCCACACCGCACCATGCGGCCCGGCCGCCCGTTGACCGCCGGACGTCCCCTGTCAACGACGTCACGCCTCGAGAACGCGACGCACACCGGACTCGGCCGCCTCGACCCGCACGTCGCCCACTTCCGGAATGAAGACGACTATGTCGGCATCCCTTATTGCGAGCGATGCGGCAGCGGCGAATTCGTGTACCTGGAGACGTTCGTTCCCGCGAAGCACCATCGTGACGGCACCGTCAGCAAGTTGGGCGAGGTGACCTACTTCTGCTCCGGCTGTGAGGACTATTCCGCGCATGCCGTCCCCGCATCCTGGGTACCGCCCGGCTGGTACCTCGGCTGATAGCCGACCCGCACCTGTACTAACTGCTTTAACATCGCCGCTGTGGCCGCGCCGAAGTGCGGCCACAGCGGCGATGTTGCTTTCCGGGCTGCGAGGTTCCCGGAACCCCGCCTAGATCAGGCCGTCGGAGATATTGTTGGCGGTTCCGAAGCGGTGAGCCGTGATGCTGACGGCCTGCTCATGCAGGAACGGCAGCAGCTCCACGCGCCCGGCTTCCGTGACCGAGTGGGAGTACACAGCCAGGTCGGGGCGGCCGCCGGTGGCTTCCGCCAGCGCCTTCGCGTCGCCGCCGATCAGCCGGATCCGCGGCACCGACAGCTTCGCTGCCGCGGCCAGCCGCGCGGCGGTCGCCAGCCATTCGGCGTCGTTCTCCGCCGTGACGCCGATCCCGAGTCCGGAGAACACGGCGCGAAGCTGCGAGGGAAGCTGGACGGCGCTCGATACCGAGAGTTCCGATCCCGCCAGCACGCCGGCCGCAACAACCCGGACCAACCGGCCGAGCGGCTCCCCCTCGGAGAAGCGCACCGTGACCGGCAGCGGGCGGTAGCGGAAGACGTTGCGTTCGGCGCTCAGCCCGGAGACGTCCCTGGCGGTGCCGAATTCCCCGGCCCAGGCCTGGGCGTCCGAGGCCAGCGAGCGCTGCAGCGGGGCGAGCTCAGCGGCGGTCAGGAATCCCTTGGCCGCCTCCTCGATCCGGCGCACGCCGGAGTGCAGCGCCGGCTGGGCGGTTGCGGCGGTCCCGGCGGTACTGGGCTTGCTGACCCATTCACCGAGCCCAGCGAGGTAATTGGGGCCGCCGGCCTTGCTGCCGGCTCCGACGGCGGACTTCTTCCAGCCGCCGAAGGGTTGACGCTGCACGATGGCTCCGGTGATGCCGCGGTTGACGTAGAGGTTGCCAGCCTGGACGGTGTCCAGCCAGAGCGCCAGTTCGTCCGAATTGAGCGAGTGCAGGCCCGAGGTCAGTCCGTACTCGATCTGGTTCTGGAGAGCGATGGCCTCCTCCAGGGTCTCCGCCGTCATGACTCCCAGGACCGGGCCAAAGAACTCTGTGAGGTGGAAATACGATCCGCGCCGAACCCCGTAGCGAACACCCGGGCTCCAGAGCCGGCCGGACTCGTCCAGTTGCTTCGGCTCAACGGCCCAGGCCTCGCCCTCGCCGAGGGTGGTCAACGCATCGAGGAGCTTGCCGCCGGCAGGCTCGATGATCGGCCCCATCTGGCTGGCGGGATCCTCAGGGTAGCCGACCTTGAGCGAGGTAACAGCGTCGATCAGCTGGTTGTGGAAGCGCTTGGAAGTGGCGACAGACCCCACCAGGATCACCAGCGACGCGGCGGAGCATTTCTGGCCGGCGTGGCCGAAGGCAGAGTACGCGACGTCCTTCGCGGCCAGGTCCAGGTCGGCGCTCGGGGTGACGATGATGGCGTTCTTACCGCTGGTTTCGGCCAGCAGGGGCAGGTCCTTCCGGAAGGAGCGGAACAGCTCGGCCGTCTCGTAGCCGCCGGTCAGGATGACGCGATCCACGGCGGGGTGAGAGATCAACCGCTGACCCAGCTCCCGCTCGCCCAACTGCACCATGGTCAGCACGTCGCGCGGCACGCCGGCTTCCCAGAGCGCTTCGATCATGACGGCACCGCTGCGACGGGCCTGCTTCGCGGGTTTAATCACGACGGCGGAGCCGGCCGCGAGCGCGGCGAGGGTGGAACCGGCGGGGATGGCGACCGGGAAGTTCCACGGCGGAGTCACCACGGTCAGCTTCGCCGGGACGAACGTGGCGCCGTCGACGTCGTCGAGCTTGCGTGCCGCCTCGGCGTAGTAATGCGCGAAGTCGACGGCCTCACTGACCTCGGGATCGCCCTGGTCGATCGTCTTGCCGGTCTCGCTCGCCATGACTTCGAGGAGGTCGGCTCGGCGGGACTCCAGGACGTCGCCGGCGCGGTGCAGGACCTCGGCCCGCTCGGCGCCGGTGAGGGCGCCCCAGGCCTTGCCCTTGGCCAGGGCAGTGTCGATGACGGCGTCCAGGGTCGCCTCATCGGTGATCGTGGCGGCCTCGACGGCGGCGTTGCCCAGCATGGAAGTTGCCACGCGGCCCAGGATGGCGCGGCCCCAGTCGCGGTTGGCGGGCAGCGACGGATCGGTATCCGCGGTGTTTTCGAAGGAGTCGGCCGGCATCGGCTCAGCCGGAAGGGCTCGGTTCTGCAGGCGGTTCGGGACCGGGACGTCGTCGTCGAGCTTAGCGAGCGAGGCGAGGAAACGCTGCTTCTCGCGCTCGAAGAGAGATTCGTTTTCGCTGAGCTCAAACACGGCGGACATGAAGTTGTCCTGGCTGGCGCCCTCCTCGAGGCGGCGGATCAGGTAGGCGATCGCCACGTCGAACTCGGCGGGATGGACCACCGGGGTGTAGAGCAGGAGCGAGCCGACGTCTTTCCTGACGGCTTCTGCCTGGCCCTGCGCCATGCCGAGCAGCATCTCGAACTCGATACTCTGCCGTGCGGTATCCGCGATGCCGCGCTGCTTGGCCAGCAGCCAGGCGAAGGCGACGTCGAAGAGGTTGTGGCCGGCGACGCCGATCCGGACGTTGCGGACCCGGTCAGGGTGCAGTGAGTAGTTAATGACGCGCTTGTAGTTGGTATCGGTATCCTGCTTGGTGCCCCAGGTGGCGAGCGGCCAGCCGTGGACGGAGGCCTCAACCTGTTCCATCGGCAGGTTGGCGCCCTTGACCACGCGGACCTTGATCGCGGCGCCGCCGTCGGCGCGCCGGGCGGCGGCCCAGTCCTGCAGCCGGATAATCGCGGACAGGGCATCCGGCAGGTAGGCCTGGAGCACGATGCCGGCCTCCAGGTCCTTGAACTCGGGCTTGTCCAGGATCCGGGTGAAGACCGCAATGGTCATGTCCAGGTCCTTGTATTCCTCCATGTCCAGGTTGATGAACTTGGCCTTGGGGAAGGATGCCGCCCGGGCGAAGAGCGGCGTGAGCTTCTCGACCACGTGCTCCACGGCCTCCTCGAAGGCCCAGACGGAGTGCGGGGCCACGGTGGAGGAAACCTTGATGGAAACGTAGTCCACATCGGGCCGGGCGAGGAGGGTGTGCGTGCCCTCGAGCCGGCGGGAGGCTTCGTGTTCGCCCAGTACGGCCTCACCCAGCAGGTTCACGTTCAGTTTGATGCCGTCCTTGCGGATCTTCGCGATGGCCGGGCCCAGCTTGGCGTCGGTCGCGTCGACGATCAGGTGGCCCACCATTTCACGGAGCACGCGGCGCGCAATCGGGATGACGACCTGGGGCAGGACCGGGGCCATCGCCCCACCGACGCGGACCGCGCTGCGCATGTACCACGGCAGGAATGCCGGGACCTTGGGGGCAAGGGCGGCGAGGTTGCGCGCGGCGACCTGCAGGTCTTCGGGTCGGACGACGCCGTCCACGAACCCGACCGTGAAGTCCAACCCGTTCGGGTCCTTCAACACGCCGGCGAGCTGCGCGGCGGAGGCATCGACGGGTACTTCGGCCGCCGCGGTGAGCCAGCGGCGGACCAGCGCGATGGTCTCCCCGGCGAGGGCCGAGGCCTCCAGCACGGGCGAGCCTTCCGAGACGGCATCGTTGCCGGCTTCAGGCCCGGAATCCGTTGAAGTATGGGTCATGGCTGCACTCGTTCTTTCTCAATATGTGGACGGTTCTAGATTCAGTATGCGACCGGGTTTTCATAAGATAAAGCGATGTTTTCCGAGCAATACTGGTTAGAAATCTAGAACCTTCCGTCATCCCCGGCTCCCCGCGACGCTCCCGCAGATCCGGCACCCTTCCCTGCGACGCTCCCTCAGGTCCGGCGGCCTTCGGCGCGACGCTCCCGCAGATCCCGACCGGATCTGCGGGGGCGCGTCGAGGGTGGCGTGGGCGGGAGCGCCCAACGCCGTCGTCGTCCTCTCCCGGCTAGCCGACGTGGCGGTGCATCTCGACGGCTTCCTCGTGCCGCGGGCTGTCCGGGTTCATCAAGGAATGCTTGCGGCCATAACCGAAGTAGATGGCCAACCCGACGACCAGCCAGACGACGAAACGGACCCACGTCTCCCAGTGCAGTTGCACCATCAGGAACAGAGAGGCCAGCATGCCGAAGAGCGGAACCACAGGCATGAAAGGCAGCCGGAAGGTTCGCGGGGCCTCGGGCCTCTTGTAACGGAAAATAATAACGGAGAGGCAGACGACGACGAACGCGGCCAGGATGCCGATGTTCGTCAGGTCCGCGACGGCCTTGATCGGGAAGACTCCCGCCAGCACAGCCGATGCCGCGCCCGCAATCCACGTCACGCGCTGCGGGGTGCCGTGGCGGTCCGTCTTGGCAAACCAACCCGGCAGCAGGCCGTCGCGGCTCATCGAGAACCAGACCCGGGTGACACCGAGGAGGAACGTCAGCATCACGGTCAAAATGGACAGCACGGCAAAGACGGAAATGATCGTCGCAATCACCGGCAGACCCACTCCGTTGAAGGCGGACGCGAAGCCGGCCTTGGGGTCGATGTCCTTGTAGTTCTGCATGCCCGTCAGGACCAAAGTCGCGGCGGCGTAGAGCAGCATGGCGACGATCAGGGACATGATGATCGCCTTCGGCATGTGCTTCTTCCCGTCCGTCGCTTCCTCCGCGGCCGTGCTCATGGCGTCGTAGCCGAACACCGCGAAGAACACCGTGGCGGAGCCGGCCAGTACGGGGCCAAAGCCGCTGGGCATGAACGGGTTGTAGTTGTTGGTGTTGATGTAGAAGATGCCCAGGCCGATGATGAACAGAATGAGGACCACCTTGATGGCAACCGCCACCAGCTCGAACCGGCCGAAGGTCTTGGTGCCGCGGGAAAGGATCCAGGTCACCAGCAGGCAGACGGCAATCGCGGGGACATTGACGACGCCGCCCGTCCCCTCATCGAACGTCGAGGTCATCCAGGCGGGCATGTGGAGTCCGATTCCGGCGAGGAACGCGTCGAAGTAGCCGGAGATGCCGATGGCGACCACCGCCACGATCGCGACGTACTCCAGCAGCAGGTCCCAGCCGATGAACCAGCCGATCACCTCACCCAGCGCCACATACCCGTAGGTATAGGCCGAGCCGGCGCGCGGAATCATGCCCGCGAATTCGGCGTAGGACAGGGCTGCCGCCGCGGACGCCAGCCCCGCGATCAGGAAGGACACCAGCACGGCCGGGCCGACGCCGGGCTCACCCTGGCTGCCGTGGGCCACCAGGCCCGCCAGCGAGAAGATGCCGACGCCGATAATGCCGCCGACGCCGATGGCCGTCAGTTGCCACAGACCCAGGCTTTTGAACAAGCCGCTGTGTTTGTTTTCCTCTTCAATGTCATCGATGGGCTTGCGCCGCATGATCGATTTGGTCAAGTCTCTGGTGCTCATCGGGGCCTCCCGCATAGAGGTGTCGCCCATCAACCCGCCCTGTGATGGGGCTTACTCGGTGACAACAGTATGCAAGCCGGATTCCATTAGATAAAGTGAATTCTCCTAATCAATAACCATTAGAATTCACAAAGGAATATTGATGCTCGACGTCCGGCGGTTGCGCCTGCTGCGCGAACTGAAGATCCGCGGCACGCTGGCCGAAGTCGCCGAAGCGCTGCAGTACAGCCCGTCGTCGGTCTCGCAGCAGCTGGCGCTGCTCGAGAAGGAAGCCGGCGTCGAACTCCTGCGGAAAACAGGCCGCCGGGTGCAGCTCACTCCGCAGGCGGAAGTGCTGGTGGCCCATACCGCCCAGCTGCTGGAAACGCTGGAGCAGGCGGAGGCGGACCTTGCCGCGTCGCTGACCACGGTGACCGGCACGGTGCGGATCGCCGTCTTCCAATCCGCGGCGTTGGCCCTGATGCCCGATGCCCTGACCCGGATGTCCGCCAGCTACCCGGAGGTCCGGGTCGAAATGATCCAGCGGGAACCCGAGACGGCCCTCCACGAAACCTGGGCGCGGGACTTCGATCTGGTCATTGCCGAACAGTATCCGGGTCACGCGGCGCCCCGGTACGCTGAACTGGACCGGATCCGCCTGACCGGCGACGCGATCCGGCTGGCGGTCCCGCCTGCGTCGCCGGAGCGCCTACCTGTCAACTCCCTTGCGGACACCGCGGGCCTGCCGTGGGTGATGGAGCCCCGCGGCGCGGCGTCCCGGCACTGGGCCGAGCAGGCCTGCCGGGGCGCCGGGTTTGAACCCGATGTCCGCTTTGAGACCGCCGACCTTCAGGCGCAGATCCGCCTGATCGAATCGGGCAATGCGGTGGCGCTTATGCCGGACCTGGTGTGGACCGGCCGGGGCACGACCGCCCAGTTGCTCGAACTCCCGGGCAATCCGCACCGCACCGTCTTCACGTCCGTGCGCCGCTCCAGCGCCACACGTCCGGCCATCCTGGCGGCCCGCGAAATCCTCGCCGAGACCGCAGCATCAATCGCGCCGGCCTCCTGAAAGCGCATCCGCCAGCACCCCCCCGTGTCTGCTGGCTCACAGCGGACCGACCGGCACCGGCGCTAGACTGGTGCTGTTATGAATCGAACAATCTTCAAGTCCAAGATCCACCGCGCCACGGTCACCCACGCGGACCTTCACTATGTCGGCTCGGTCACCGTGGACCTGGACCTGCTTGAGGCTGCCGATATCCTTCCCGGCGAACTCGTCGCGATCGTCGATGTCACCAACGGCGCCCGGCTCGAGACATACACCATCGCCGGCGAGCGCGGGTCCGGGGTCATCGGTATCAACGGGGCCGCAGCGCACCTGATGCACGTGAACGACCTCGTCATCCTGATCACCTACGCCCAGATGACCACGGAAGAGGCTAAGGCCTACACCCCCAAGGTGGTCCATGTGGACAAGGACAACAGGGTGGTCCAGATTGGCAACGATCCCGCCGAGGGCCACACAGCCGGCCTCCTGCGGCCGCCGTACGCGCTGAACAACGCCACCCTGAACTAGCGGTCCGGCCGCCGTAAGGGCAGGACGCGGCTGGCCGAGGTCAAATCTGATTATTGTGGGATGGTGATCACAGCCTCTCCCCCGCCCATTCCGCTGCGGACAGCCGCGTGCTAGGCGTCCTGGCAGGCTTCTTCGTCGTCTGGTTTATCATCCTGGTCGGCATGTTCGTCGGCCGACGCAATATTCTGGGCGAGAACGCCCGCTCTGTCCTCAGTGCCCTGACGTACTTCGTGGCGAGCCCAGCCCTGCTGTTCGAGACGCTCAGCAAAGCCAAACTGCATGACGTCTTCGCGGCGCCGCTGCTGGTGGCCGCAGTAGGTGCGCTTACGACGGCGGCCCTCTATTTCGGCGTCGTGCGCTTCCTGCTGAAGCGCACGCTGCCGGAGGCTCTGGTGTCGTCGATGAGCGCATCGCTGGCCAACTCCGCCAACCTCGGCATTCCCATCGCAGTGTTCGTCCTCGGCGATGCCAGCTACGTGGCGCCGCTGCTGATCTTCCAACTCGCCTTCTTCACGCCGTCGTTCCTCATGGTCCTGGATGCCACCACCAGCGCCCACCGGACAACGCCGCTAAGCTTCGTGCTGATGATCCTGCGGAACCCCATGATTGTAGGAACCGGGCTGGGCTTGCTCGTGGCGGGGACCAACTGGGAAGTCCCGGCCCTGCTCTTGCAACCCATCCACCTGATCGGCGGGGCCGCGATCCCGGCCATGCTGTTGTCCTTTGGCATGAGCTTAAACGGATCACGGCCACTGCAGGGCTCGGCAGGGCGCCGCGCCGACACGCTGCTGGCCAGCTGCTTCAAGCTGATCGTGCACCCGCTGCTGGCCTTCCTCTTCGCACGCTTCGCCCTCGGCCTGGCGGACCAGGCCCTTTTCGCCGTGGTGGTCACATCCGCCCTGCCCACGGCGCAGAATGTTTTTGTGGTGGCCAACCGGTACCGGACCGCACTCACGGTCGCCAAGGACACCGTCCTGATCACCACCGTGGTCGCCGTCCCCGCCATGATCGGAGTGGCCCTGCTCCTCGCCTGAGTACTCCCAGCCCGGACCCCGGCGTGGCACCGGCCCGGTTCCGGGGACGCCGCCGGTAGGCTGTACCAGGCTGAAGACGGCCGGGAATCACGCACGAATTTGGGGGAACGATTGCGCAGGCTTGTTTCAGGCAGGGTCATTTCAGGCAGCGTTGATGCCGGCAGGCGCGATTCCGCCAGCGTTCGCTCGGGAGCTTCCGGACGCAGGGGCGCCGTCGACTGGATCGCCTGCGGCGCCGTCGGGCTGCTGCTGATCTCGTCCACCGCTTGCGCTGGCCCTACGCCCGCCGCTGCCGACCCCGCGGTCGAAACGTCGTCCAGCGCCCCCTCCGCGACCCCCTCGTCCACGCCGACCGCAACGGCCGATGCCGGCGCCCCGTTGGACCCGGACACTGCCCCCGCTGTCACCCTCTCCGGGGCGTCCGCTCCGCAGCAGCAGCCGGCCTACGCCAGTAAAGCCCTGGATGTACTGGCGACCCTCCCGATCAAGGGCAGGGCGCCCAAGACCGGATACTCCCGCGACCAGTTCGGCCAGGCCTGGGCCGACGTCGACCGCAACGGCTGCGATACCCGCAACGACACGCTCCGCCGCGACCTCACAGCAGTCGCCCTCAAGCCCGGGACTCGGGACTGCGTCGTGCTCTCCGGCGCCCTGAACGACCCCTATACAGCCAAGCTGATCAGCTTCGTCCGCGGAAACACCACAAGCACGGCCGTCCAGATCGACCACGTCGTGGCGCTCAGCGATGCCTGGCAAAAGGGCGCCCAGCAGCTCAGCCCGGCCCAGCGCCTGGCATTCGCCAACGATCCGCTGAACCTCCTGGCCGTGGACGGCCCCGCGAACATGCAAAAGAGCGACGGCGACGCCGCCACCTGGCTGCCGCCGAATAAGTCCTACCGCTGCTCATACGTGGCCCGGCAGATCTCGGTCAAGGCCAGCTACGCGCTCTGGGTCACCCAAGCCGAGCACGACGCCATGGCCCGGATCCTTGCCGACTGCCCGGACGCTCTGGCCCCCACGAACGCGCAGCCACCCGCTCCGGCTCCGGCTCCGGCTCCCGCCGCGCCGGTCCCTGCACCGGCCGCCCCGGCCCCGGCCGCCCCGGCCCCGGCCGCGCCGGCACCCGTCCCTGCGCCGCCGGCGCCCCTCCCGGTACCGGCCGCTGTCTCCTACGCAAACTGCGCTGCCGTGCGGGCCGCGGGCGCGGCCCCGCTCCGGCGTGGCCAGCCAGGCTACAGCAGCAAGCTGGACCGCGACGGCGACGGGATCGCCTGCGAATAGCCGGCCCGGCCGTGGCTCAGCCCGCCGGCCGTGACGCTAGGCGCGGCGCGGAGCGAGGTCGGCGATTCCGGCGACTTCGGCCAGCAGCTCCACGGAGCGCAGCCGGTCTGCAACGGCGGCGCTCTGGTGCGCGACGATCAGTTCGTCGGCGTCGGCGTGCCGGGTGAACTCCTCAAGGTATTCCAGCACGGCGACAGGGGTGCCGATGGCAGAGTATTTCATCATCTGCGCCATGTGCTGGCCCTGCGGCGAGTCCAGGATCATGTCCGCCTCGTCGTCGCTGAAGACCCGTCCGTTGCCGAAGAACAGCGAGACCCGGGCCCGCTTGGTGGCCTGGAACATTTCCTGCGCGTCGGCGGCGGAATCCGCGGCGATCACGTTGACGGCGGCAATCACGTGCGGGGCATCCAGTTGCTCGGAGGGCCTGAATTCCCGGCGGTAGATTGCCACGGCGTCCTGCAGCGCATTCGGGGCGAAGTGCGAGGCGAAGGCGTACGGCAATCCCAGCTGGGCAGCCAACCTGGCCCCGAACAGCGACGAGCCCAGGATGTAGAGCGGCACGTTGGTGCCCTTGCCCGGGGTGGCCTCCACGCCCGGGATACGGGTCGGGCCGGTCAGATAGCCCTGCAGTTCCAAGACGTCCTGCGGGAAGCTGTCCGCGCTCATCGGGTCGCGACGCAGGGCCCGCATGGTGTTCTGATCGCTGCCCGGGGCACGGCCCAGGCCCAGGTCGATCCGTCCGGGATGCAAGGTCTCGAGCGTGCCGAACTGCTCGGCGATGGTCAGCGGCGCGTGGTTCGGCAGCATCACGCCGCCGGCACCCAGCCGGATGGTCTTCGTCTGCGCGGCAATGTGGGCGATCAGGACGCTGGTCGCCGAGGACGCGATGGACGACATGTTGTGGTGCTCGGCGTACCAGATGCGGCGGTACCCCAGCTCCTCGGCACGCTGCGCCATGGCCACGCTGCCGGCGAAGCTTTCTGCCGCCGTCTGGCCCTTGCCGATGATTGCCAGGTCAAGGATGGAAAGCGGAACAGTCACGGAAAAGCCGGCCTTTCGTAGCGGAGCGAAATGTGGGGAGACCCCGGTGCGCCGGGCCGGAAACCGCCCGGACGCCTACAAATGCCAACGACGCCGGCGCCCGTCTTATTTCTGCCCGAACGGTTGGCCCGCGGGCAGCTCGGCGGAATACTCAGCACCCTTAGTGTGTTGCCGCCTCCATGAGCCAAGACAACACACAGCATCAGGAAGTGTCTGCGACGATCGACCTGTCGGACCTGGGCACGGTTCACCGCCTGGGCTTCGGCGCCATGCGCATCGTCGGCGACGGCGTTTGGGGCGAGCCGGCCGACCGGACTGCCGCCGTCGCCGTCGTGCGTCGCGCCGTTGAACTGGGCGTCGACTTTATCGATACCGCCGATTCCTACGGGCCCAACATCAGCGAAGAAATCCTTGCAGAGGCACTTCATCCCTACCGGGAAGGCCTGAAGATCGCCACCAAGGTCGGGTTCACCCGCACCGGGCCGAACCAGTGGGTGCCGGTGGGCCGGCCCGAGTACCTGCGCCAGCAGGCCGAACTGAGCCTGCGCAAGCTCAAGGTCGAGGCGCTGGATCTGCTGCAGCTGCACCGGATCGACCCGAAGGTCGACGCCGAAGAACAGTTCGGCGTCCTTCGTGAGCTCCAGAACGAGGGCAAGGTCAAGGCCCTGGGCCTGTCCCAGGTCAGCGTGGCCGAACTGGAGCAGGCAGGGAAGCACTTCACGGTCTCCACCGTGCAGAACCGGTACAACCTGACCGACCGCAGCTCCGAGGACGTCCTGAATTACGCGGAGGAGAAGGGCATCGGCTTCATCCCCTGGGCCCCCATCTCCGCTGGCGAACTGGCCCGTCCGGGCGGCCCCCTCGACGCGGCCGCCAAGCGGTTGGGCGCCACCACCTCCCAGGTGGCGCTGGCGTGGCTGCTGCGCCGCTCCCCCGTGATGATGCCGATCCCGGGAACGGGCTCCATCAAGCACCTCGAAGAAAACCTGGCCGCCGCCGGCGTCGTCCTCGACGGCGCCACCTTCGCCGAGCTCGAAGCCGCACGCTAGACCCACCCCCTATCACCACCCACCAGCCGGCCCGTGGCCGGCAGAACAGGAGTACACCATGGCCAACATCCTGATGGTCGTATCCGCCGCCGATTCCCTGACCATGCGCGACGGCAGCAAGCACCCTACCGGCTACTGGGCCGAGGAACTGGTCGTCTCGCACCAGACCCTGACCAAGGCCGGCCACACGGTCCACATCGCCACCCCGGGCGGTGCCAAGCCCACCGTGGACGAGGTCAGCCTGGCCCCCGATTCCGCTGGCGGCCAGGACCGTGCGGACGGCTTCCGCGCTTACCTTGCCGAGATCGACGCCGAACTTTCCGCGCCGCTGGTTTTGGCCGACGCCAGGCTCACCGGTTATGACGCGATCGTCATGCCTGGCGGCCACGGCCCGATGGCGGACCTCTTCCAGGACGCAGACCTCGGCAAGCTCCTGACCGAAGCCAATGCCCAGGGCAAGATCATCGCCCCGTTCTGCCACGGCCCCGCCGGCCTGCTGAGCGCCGTCGACGGCGACGGTACCTTCGCCTTCGCCGGCCGTCGCGTCACCGTCTTCAGCAACGAAGAGGAACTCGGCGGCGGCACTGGCGAGAACACCCCTTGGTTCGTGGAGGACGTCCTAAAGGACAAGGGCGCCGTCGTCGAGAACGCTGCCGCCTGGAGCTCGCATGTGGTCCGCGACGGCAACCTCATCACCGGCCAGAACCCGCAGTCCAGCGAGGATGTCGCGCAGGAAGTCCTCAAGGCGCTGACCGACGCAAAGTAATTTCGGCCGACGCCGGGTCCGGGCTGCCGGACCCGGCTAAGCTAACGGCATGGCCATGAAATCCACCGCAGATAAAGTCGCCACCATCCAGCAGGGCTACACCCTGGAGGGGCCCACAATCGAGCTGGGAGCGGCGATCGTCGACGGCGAACTCCACAAGGACGCCCAGGTCCGGCTGCCGCTGGCGATGATGAACCGGCACGGCCTGGTGGCCGGGGCGACCGGCACCGGCAAGACCGTGACGCTGCACATGATGGCCGAGCAGCTTTCGAATGCCGGCGTCCCGGTGTTCCTCGCGGACATCAAGGGCGACCTGTCCGGGCTCGCCACGGCCGCGACGGCCAGCGAAAAGATGAAGGCCCGCACCGAGAGCATCGGCCAGGCCTGGTCCGGCAAGACTTACCCGGTGGAGTTCCTGGCCCTGGGCGGGGACGGCAACGGCATCCCCGTCCGCGCCACCATTACGTCCTTTGGTCCCATCCTGCTTTCCCGCGTTATGGAGCTTAACGACACCCAGGAATCCAGCCTTCAGCTGGTCTTCCACTTCGCGGACCAGAAGAAGCTGGAACTGATCGATCTCAAGGACCTCCGCGCCGTCATCCAGTTCCTCACGTCGGACGAGGGCAAGGACGAACTTGCGGAACTGGGCGGCCTGTCCAAGGCCACCGCCGGCGTCATTCTCCGCGAACTGATTAACCTGGAAGCGCAGGGCTTGGAAAAGTTCTTCGGCGAGCCCGAGTTCGACACCGCCGAGCTGCTCCGGACCGCCCCGGACGGCCGCGGCGTCGTCACCTGCCTGGAACTCCCCACCCTGCAGACCAAACCCATGCTGTTTTCGACGTTCCTGATGTGGCTGCTCGCGGATCTTTTCCACGACCTCCCTGAGGCCGGCGACCTGGAAAAACCCAAGCTGGTGTTCTTCCTGGACGAAGCCCACCTGCTGTTCAACGGTGCGTCTAAGGCCTTCCTGGACGCCATTACCACGACCATCCGGCTGATCCGTTCCAAGGGCGTCGGGATCTTCTTCGTCACACAGACGCCCAAGGACGTGCCCGCCGACGTCCTGGGCCAGCTGGCCAACCGCATCCAGCACGCCCTCCGTGCGTTCACCCCGGAAGACGCCAAGGCCCTGAAAGCGACCGTCTCCACGTTCCCGGTCAGCGACTACGACCTTGAAGAAACTCTCACCTCCGCCGGGATCGGCGAGGCCGTCGTTACCGTAATGAATGAGAAGGGCGCACCGACGCCGGTTGCGCTCACCCGGCTGCGTTCCCCGGAATCGGTCATGGGCCCCAGCACCGACGACCTGGTCAAGAGCAGCGTGGCCGGCTCCGCCCTGCTGGCTAAGTACGGCACCGCCGTGGACAACGTCTCCGCCTACGAGAAGCTGGCAGGCCAGGCGGCCGCGACAACCGGCCCCGCAGCCGGCGGTTCCCCCAACGCAGTGGACGCGGACGCCCGCCAGATCGAAGAAGACGTCCTCGGGCGGCCCAGCAGCCGGCCGGCGCCGGGACAGGACAGCGGACGGGAAGCAGCGCAGCCGCAGCGGGGCCCGGAAGCGCCCGCCGGCGGTGGGGTGGCCGGCGAAATAGTCGGCGCGCTGGGCGGGGCCTTGGGCGGCGGCCTCAAGAGCATGGTCCGGTCCATGGGCAGCCAACTGGGCCGGGAACTGCTTCGCGGCGTATTCGGCACGGCTTCCCGGCGCCGCCGCTAGGCACCGCCGGACAGTGCCCGCCGTGCCCTGACCTCCCGCCGTCGTGCGGCAGCACCTGTATTCAGCGGGCGTGCAGGTAATCTAAGGTACGTGCAGATGAGTCAGGCGTTGGTCAGGATTGCAGCCCTGTGGCTGTTGGGCCTGATGCTCGCCGTGGCCGGCGCCGTCGTCGCTGTCAATCTGGTGAACAATTCGATTGCCAGTCCGCAGCAGCCGGTGCGCGAATATCTGGACGCGCTGCAGAAGGGCGACGGCGCGAAAGCCCTCGGCCTACTGCGCGCCACCGTACCGCAAAGCAACCCCGCGATGCTCGACGGAGAGGCGTTGAAGACCGCGGCCGCGAAGATCTCCGGTGTGAAAGTCGGTGCCGCGCAGGACCGGGGCAACAACCAGGTCATGGTGCCGGTCGATTACACCCTCGACGGCAGCCAGCTGCACACCGAGTTCCTGCTACAAAGCTCCGGCACCCAGTGGCTTTTCTTCCACGACTGGTCCTTTGTGCCGGCCGCGTTGCCGGTACTGGACGTCACCGTTGTGAACTCGAACCAGGCCTCCCTTAACGGCGTTCCGGTGAACATGCCCAACGGCCGCAACTCCTTCGCCGTGTTCTACCCCGGCGAGTACGAGGCGTCCCTGAACGGCCAGTTCTTCGCCGCGCCCGCGACCCGAACAGCCCTCTCCGGCCGGGACATGCCCACCGCGCCGCTGAACCTGCTGACGCAGGCCACGGACGGCCTCAAGGGTGCCGTCAGCGCCAAGGTCAAGGAGTTCCTGGACAATTGCGCCGATCAGGCCGACAAGGCGCAGCAGCTGCAGCCGGGCTGCCCGTTCTACCACACCACCAACAACCGCATCGTGCCAGGGACCATCGACTGGAGCATCACGGACTACCCGGCCGTCAGCATCGAACCCTTCGGCGGCCGCTGGGTGGTCGCCCCGCTGGACGGCAAGGCCCGCATCAAGGCACGGCAGGAGGACCTCTTCACCGGTGCCGTCACGGAACTCAACGCGGTCCACGATTTCAGCTTCACCACCCGCCTGGACATCGACGGCGACACGATCAAGCTCACCCCACAGCTCACCGGCTAGAGGCCGGCCGGGTTTGCCTGCCCGTGTTCCCTGCCCGGAGCGGAACCGGCCTGTTTTTGAGCCTGCCAGGTCCTGTTTTCCGGCCCTAGGGTCACCGGCGGGCACCAAAGCCGGGCCGCTGCGGCCACCGCTGGGACCCCCGGGCCAGTACCTCCCGCACTTGGGCGAGCACCCCGTCCGGGCCGTAGACGACGTCGTCGTAGAAGAAGCGCAGCACGGGGAAGCCCTGGACCATGGCGGCGTTATCCCGCCGGCGGTCCTTCTTATACTGCCGTGACTCAAGGTGGAAGGCCAGTCCGTCGATTTCTACAATCAGGAAGCCTTCCAGCAGGAAATCGACCCTGCCGATGCCGTCAATCCACACCTGGGTTTCGGTGAAAATGCCAGCGTCCCGGAAAAGTACCCGTGCCAGTGTTTCCAAGAGAGAGTCCGCGCCCCACTCAACCCGGGCCACCACGTCCCTTGCCTTCCCGCAGCGGTTTCCCCGAAGATGCCGGAGCAGGAACCCCAAGTCAATGTCGCCGCGGTTGTAGGCGCTCTCGACGATGACCAAGGACTCCAGGGGCGGCAGGCAGAGAAGGGCGTGCAGCAAAACGTCGGGAAGTCCCGCGACCGCTCCCGAAGCCGACTGGGTCAGGGCTGTTCGGTGGCTGACACAGGCAGTGTTCCGCCGCCCGTTTCCGTGCCAGTAGTGCGGCAAGGAGGCCGGTCGCAACACCCATAACTTGAACCGGGGTGCCGCGGAGGCACAGGTCAGCAGGGCCCGGGACTGCTTGGCGGCCACCAGCTCGGGGTCAGCGCCGGGAAGCGCCAGCACTCCCCGCTCCACCCGGAGGATTTCGCCGCTGCGCACCGCACGGCGCACGGCCGGTTCGCCCGCTCCCCGGGCAATGACCGCGCGGGTCAGTGCGACGCCGCCCTGGGAGAGGAGAATTTGCACAGGATCCATGGCCCCACTGTGCAGGTGCCCGGCCAGCCCCGGCAGGCAGGGACGGGACCATGTGGACAACGCGGGCCCGGACTGGCCCGGCAATGGCCGCGCCGGTCCGCCCTAGCTGCGTCGGCAGGCGGGACCGGCAGCCAAAACCGGGCCGGTCCGGCGCGCCTTAGTCCATCCCGCGCAGGTCAAGGACCAGTTCGGTGTCTCCGTCGGCCTGCAGGAGCACCGGGATGCCCCAGTCCTGCTGGTACAGGTGGCACGCCGCGTGGTCCGGGATCTCGCCGTCTTCAGTCTCGGGGCCGTCGCACGCCGCGGCACGCGCCGTTATGTGCAGCACGCCCTCGGGGACGTCTGAAGCCAGCTCCAGGGTCCGGAGCAGGCCCACGGAGGTCCCGCTGCCGGCCACCAGCAACTCCGGCGGAGTGGAGGAGATCTTCAGCTGCGTCGGGTCGCCCCAGCGGTCATCCAGCTTCTGTCCGGTCGGGGCGGTGAAACGGACCGTCAGGGACAGGAGCCCGGGAGCCACGGGGCTCTTGGGACGCTGCGTCTGCGCGGCACCTTCGTCCACCTGCTGCGCTTCCTTGGGGATCGGCACGTAGACAAGCTGGTGCTTGTTGGCCTCAACCACCACCAACAGCGGCTCTGCACCGGCCACCCGGGTGTGGTCCACAATCACGTCCGATGGTTCGGACAGCCCGCGCGCCAGCGTCGAAACCGTCCCCGAGGCGGGGTCATAGCGGCGGACCGCGCCGTTGTACGTGTCCGCGATCGCCACGGAGCCGTCGGGCAGCACCGTCACGCCGAGCGGGTGCTGGAGTCGGGCCTCAGCCGCCGGGCCGTCGCGGAAGCCGAAGTCGAACAAACCCTTGCCGACCGCGGATTCAACCGTGATGGCGCCGTCGTCGGCGATCACGAGTTTGCGCAACGCCGAGGTCTCGGAGTCCGCCACCCAGATGTTGCCGTCAGCGTCTTCGGCAAGTCCGGAGGACTGGGCGAACCAGGCTTCGGCGGCCGGGCCGTCGAGCAGGCCCTCGAGGCCGTTGCCGGCGACGATCGACACGGCACCGGTGACCGGGTCAAAGCTGAAGATCTGGTGCACGCCGGCCATGGCCACGACGACGGCGTTGAGCTTTCCGGACCAGACGACGTCCCACGGGGAGCTCAGCGAAACCTCCAGCGGGTCCGCCTCCAGGGGCGCACCGTAGGCGGCCCCTTCCTCGTCCACGCGCGCCGGGCCAGTCTCAAGTAAGCGCTGGATGCCGTTGCCCGCCAGGGTGGTGGCTGTGCCGCCGGCGAGCGAGAGTCCGCGGAGCCGGTGGTTGACCGAGTCGGCAATCACGACGTCGTAGCCGGCCTTCGCGGCCACGGCCTCCGGGAGGAGCACGAGGCCTTGCGGTTCGTTGAAGCGGGCGTCAGCGGCACCGCCGTCGGCGTAGCCTTTCTCGCCCGAACCGTAGGTGCCCAGCACCGTTTCGAAGTCTGTGGAGAGTTCCACGAGCCGGTGGTGGCCGGTGTCGGTGACCAGCCAGGACCCGGCGTCGGACTCCGCCGCGGCTTCCGGTGCAGCCGGGCCGCCGCGGCCGGCCGGCAGGTAGAGGGCCTTGCCGGGGAACCGCAACGTCCCCGACGTCGGCTCCGGCGCCACGTAGGGCCCGTCGCCGCGGTGCAGGGTGCCTTTGGCCTCGTGCTCGGCGATCAGCTCGGGGATAAGCACGGCCAGGCCGTCCGCGTGGCCCTCGCCGGAGAGGTGCGCCACGATGTAGCCCTCGGGGTCGATGACCACCAGGGTGGGCCAGGCTCGGGCGGTGTAGGCCTTCCAGGTGTCCAGCTCCGGGTCGTCCAGGACCGGGTGGCGGATCTCGTAGCGCTCGACGGCGGCCGCCAGCGCCACAGGGTCCGCTTCGTGCTCGAACTTGGGCGAGTGCACGCCGACGGTCACAAGGACGTCGGAGTACTGCTGTTCGAGCGGTCGAAGCTCGTCCAGGACGTGCAGGCAGTTGATGCAGCAGAAGGTCCAGAAGTCCAACAGAACGATCTTGCCGCGCAGGGACTCAAGGTCCAGGGATTTGCCCCCGGTGTTCAGCCAGCCACGGCCTACGAGTTCGGATGCCCTGACCCGGAGGTGGGTGCGTACGGTTTCGCTCATCAGCGTCCTTCCAGCTTTGAATTGCGTTCTGCCAGCTTCGCGTCGCGCTCGGCGAGCTGGGCAAACATATCGTTGTAAGCGGTGAGATCGGCGTCGTTATTCCTGTCCGCCGCCCGGTCGGTGCGTTTGGACTCCCGTGCATCGGAGCGGGACCACATGACTGCGACGCCGATCGCCACCAGCAGGGTGGGCACCTCGCCGATCCCCCAGGCCACCGCACCGCCCATCTGCTGGTCCAGCAGGGCCGACGGGCCCCAGCTGCGGCCCAGGTTGCCGAAGTAGTCCGCGGCCAACAGCCCCGTACCGCCCATGATCGAGACGCCGAAGAAGGCGTGGAAGCCCATGGTGGCCAGCAGCAGCAACAACCGCATCGGGTACGGTGCCCGCCGCGGCAGGGGGTCGGTGCCGATCATGGTCAACACGAAGATGTAGCCGGTGAGGGCGAAGTGCAGGTTCATCAGCTCGTGGCCCACGTGGTCGCGCATGGCGTAGCCGAATGCGTCCGAGTAGTAGAACAACACGATCGAGCCGGCAAAGTTTGCCGCGGCGAACAGCGGGTGCGTGACGAGCTGGGAGAACTTTGAGTGCACAAAGACCAGCAGCCATTCCCGCGGCCCGCGGGAGCTGTCCCGCCGCGGGGTCAGCGCCCGTAGGGCCAGCGTGACCGGCGCCCCGAGGACGAGGAAGATCGGCGCCACCATGGTCAGCGCCATGTGGTCCACCATGTGCGCGGAGAACAGCACCCGGCCGTAGACCGACGGCGGCCCGGACGTCACGAATGTCAGGACCACCAGTCCGATCAGCCAGTTGATGGTCCGGAACCAGGACCACGAGTCCCCGCGTTGGCGGACCTTGCGGATTCCGAGGATGTAGGACGCCAGGCCGAAGACGGCGACGGCAACCCAGAGCCAGTCGAGCCGCCACTCTGTGAGCCAGCGCTGCGGAGTCAGCTCGGGGGGCAACTCGTAGCCGGAGAGGATGAACGCCGGGGAAGCATCCGGGGCGAAGGTTCGCGGCTGCGGCGGGGCCGAGCGGCCGAGCGCCACGGCGATTCCCATCGTCGCGCCCATGACTAGCAGCTCCACGAGCACCAGCTGCCAGAGCACGCGCCGGGCGGATAGGCCGGCTCCCTTGACGCCCAGCTGGGGGATGACCCAGCGGCGGTGCATCAGGCCTATGCCGCCGAGGACCAGGGTGGCCGCCGTTTTGGCCAGGATGAGCTGCCCATACCCGGACCCGAAGAGGTCGGTCCAGCTGGTGAGCCTGATGCTCGCGTTGATCACGCCGGAGGCGAAGACCAGGGCGAACGCGAAGCCGGCCAAGGCCGAGAAGCGGCGGAAGGTCGGCTCGGTGACGTCGGTCCTACCCGCGGCGCCGGCCCCGGCCGAGCCCGCCAAGACCCCCGACAGGAGGGTCAACACGATGATGCCGCCCACCCAGGCCGAGACACCCACGAGGTGAAGGCCCAGGGAGTTGATGGCACCTTCGTGGTCGCTGGAGCTGGACGAGTGGCCGATCAGCGCCGACGGGACCAGCCCCACCATGGAGAGAATGAGGGTGAGCGCCAGCGCTCCCCGCGATCGGACACCGAACAGCGCGGTGGTGACCACCGCGGCGATGATGACCACCGTCAGCCAGGCCCGCCCGGTCTCGATATCTGTCATGAAGTAGACAAGGGACTTGGTGAATTCCGGGTCCGCCGAAACGGCCTGGCCGGCGATGTCCGAGTAGCTCAGGACCAGCACGCCGACGGCGGAGAGAGTCCAGACGACGCCGGCGACTGCGGTGATTGCCAGCGCACGGGTGAAGGCGGGATGCTCCGGGGCGTCTTTGTCCTTGGACGGGCGGCCAGTGAGGTTTCTGGGCAGGATGGCCACGGCGAAGATCAGGCCGCCGATCACCGTCGCCAAGGCTGCGTTGTGGAGGGCCTTGCTGGCGGGGAGCCCCCAGCGGACCAGCGCGCCCGGATCAGAGACCGAGCGTGCCCCGGCCGCGCCGGAGAAGAGCAAGGCCGCCACGAGGCCCAGGAACAGGGCGACCAGGCCGGCCAGCTGCCAGCCACGGGAAATCCCCGCCGTCCCGGCGCCGGAGCCACGCCCTCCCGCGGTCGGGGTGGGGGCTGCTGGGGTTCGGGGTTTTGCTGCGGAAGGCACAACTCCATTGTCCGCTACGCCTGCGCGGGCGCCGAATCCGTGTGCCTGCGATGAACGCAAAAGGAGCGGCAACCCCTAGGGTTGCCGCTCCTTTCAAGCGTTCGAAGAAGACTACTTCTTCTTGGCGACTGCAGCCTTCAGCTTGGAGCCGGCGGTCAGCTTGACGCTGTGGCCAGCGGCAATCTGGATGGTCTCGCCGGTCTGCGGGTTGCGGCCGGTGCGAGCTGCACGGTCGGTGCGCTCGACGGCGAGCCAGCCGGGGATGGTGATCTTCTCGCCCGCGGCGACAGAGGTCTCGAAAACCTCGAACAGTGCATCGAGCACGGAGTTGACGGCTGCCTGGCTGGTGCCGGCCTTGCCAGCTACCTCTGCAACAAGTTCACTACGGTTCTTAGCCATTTATGTCCTCCTGGACGGTTCTAATTTCTGAAGCCTGCACGCGGCATGCATACAAGCCACTCTTCGAAAACTTACCAGCTTGCCGCCGCCAAGGCGGCAAATTCCGCGTGTTTTCGCGCTTTTTTGGGAAAATTTCCGGGTTTCGACCGCATTTTGCGTCGCTTTCAGCCCTCAGCGTACGCACTCCGGTCTGGAGGCGGGAGGCAGGGGCCCGGCAGTGCCCCGCCGTGGCTGCGGCGGGGGGGGTTGGTGGTGGTGGTTGGGGGGTTAAAGGGGGAGAGCCTCCAACCTGGTGGTTGGAGGCTCTCGACCTAATGGTTGTCCGGCGGTGACCTACTCTCCCACACCCTCCCGGGTGCAGTACCATCGGCGCTGTGGGTCTTAGCTTCCGGGTTCGGGATGGGACCGGG
>NZ_JBFTMR010000015.1:0-61420 GCF_056397065.1 Arthrobacter sp. 05N428_2
TTCCGGCAAATTCAACCAATTCAATACAATAAATTGGTATCAACAAACTTGGCACACTATTGAGTTCTCAAACAACAGACACACCCGGCACCACCACAACCCCACAGGGCCGCGGATCGCTCCGGAGCAACTTCTCAAACTTACCCGCGCGCTTCACCCTAGTCAAATCAGCGTTTCGGACTCAGTGTTCCCGTAGGCTTCGTGGTCTTCTTAGCGGATCAACTCCGGGGAGCAGCGCGGAAATAAACTCTACCACCACTTGGGCCGGCTGACAAAGCGGCCCCTGGAAGCGCCCCTGCGACCCCTTATCGGGTCCGTCCGGCGGGCACAAACGAAAGGCCCGGAACCGCCGGGGTTCCGGGTCCTCCCTGGTCCTCGGGCCGCTCCTAGCCGATGGCCTTGAAGTACGCGGCGCCCAGCGGAGGCAGCGTTACGGTGAGCGTGGCCGGTTGGCCGTCAATGCCCTCGTCGGACGCTGTCAGGGGTCCCTCGTTCAGCACGCCGGAACCGCCGTAGTTTGCGGCGTCGGTGTTTAACACTTCCTGCCACTGGCCCGATGCCGGGACTCCCAAGCGGAAGTCGGTGTGCGGGCCGCCGGAGAAGTTCAGCGCGCAGACCAGCGGAGTGCCGGCGGCATCGCGCCGGATGAAGGTCAAGACGTTCCGGTCGGAGTCGCCGCCGTTGATCCACTGGAAGCCGTCGGGATCGTTATCCCGTTCATACAGGGCCGGGGTGGAACTGTAGAGCTCGTTGAGGTCCTTGGTGAGGAGCTGAATGCCCCGGTGCGCGGGGATGTCGGCCAGCCACCAGTCCAAGCCGTACTGTTCGGACCATTCCGCTTCTTGGCCGAACTCTGTGCCCATGAAGATCAACTGCTTGCCGGGGTGGGCCCACTGGTAGCCCAGGAAGGCGCGCAGGTTGGCCAGCTGTTTCCAGCGGTCGCCGGGCATCTTGCGCAGCATCGAGCCCTTGCCGTGCACCACCTCGTCGTGGCTGATCGGCAGCAGGAAGTTCTCCGTGTAGGCGTAGACCATCGAGAAGGTCACGGTGCCGTGGTGCCATTTCCGGTTGTACGGGTCCTCGGCCATGTACTTGAGCGAGTCGTGCATCCAACCCATGTTCCACTTGATGCCGAAGCCTAGGCCGCCTTGGCTGGTGGGGGCGGTGACCCCGGGGAACGCGGTCGATTCCTCGGCGATCATGACCGCGCCGGGGTGCGTCTTGTAGACCGTGGCGTTGACTTCCTGCAGGAAGGAGATCGCTTCGAGGTTCTCCCGGCCGCCGAAGCGGTTGGGCTGCCATTGGCCCTCTTCGCGGGAGTAGTCGAGGTACAGCATCGAGGCCACGGCGTCGACGCGCAGGCCGTCGATGTGGAATTCGTCCAGCCAGTAGAGCGCATTGGCAACCAGGAAGTTGCGGACCTCGCGTCGGCCGAAGTCGAAGATCAGGGTGCCCCAGTCCGGGTGCTCTCCGAGGTTTGGGTCCGAGTGCTCGTACAGCGGCCCGCCGTCGAAGCGGGCCAGCGCCCACTCGTCCTTGGGGAAGTGCGCCGGGACCCAGTCCAGCAGCACGCCGATGCCCGCCTGGTGCAGTTCGTCCACGAGGTGCCGGAACTCGTCGGGGTGCCCGAAGCGCGAGGTCGGCGCGAAGTACGACGTGACCTGATAGCCCCAGGAGCCGCCGAAGGGGTGTTCGGCGACAGGCATGAACTCCACATGCGTGAAGCCGAGCCACTTCACGTATTCGACGAGCTCCGTGGCCAGTTGGCGGTAGTCGAGTCCGACCCGCCACGAACCCAGGTGGACTTCATAGACACTCATCGGGGAGTTGTGCGGATCCCGGGCGGCGCGCGCCTCCATCCATTCGTTGTCTTTGAAGGCGTATGAGGGCTCCACGACGCGGGAAGCGGTCAGCGGCGGGACTTCCGTGCCGAAAGCGAGCGGGTCGGCTTTCTCCACCCAGTAGCCATGCCTGGTCTTGATCTCGAACTTGTAGCACGCCCCTGCCACAACGCCGGGGATGAACAGCTCCCATACCCCCGAGGAGCCGAGTGAGCGCATGGCGAATTCCCGGCCGTCCCAGCCGTTGAAGTCGCCCTTGACCCGCACGGCCTCGGCGTTCGGCGCCCACACGGCAAAGGAAACGCCGTCGACGTCGCCGAGCGCCGACTTGTAATGCTGGACGTGCGCGCCCAGGACATCCCAGAGGCGCTCGTGCCGGCCTTCGCCAATCAGGTGCAGGTCGATCTCGCCCACGGTGGGCAGGTAACGGTACGGTTCGTCCGTCCGCTGCGGGGCCTGCCCTTCATAGGTAACCTCAAGCCGGTAGTCCGGGACATGGCCCTCGTCCATGGGCTCCAGCACGGCCACCCAGACGCCGCCGGATTCGTGCGACATCGGAACGCTGCCTGCCGCGGTCACCACGGAAACGGCCTCCGCCAGGTGCTTCACGGTGCGGATGGTCACGTGGCCGTGGTCGTCAAGGTGGGCACCCAGGACCGAATGCGGCGCGTGATGCTCTCCGGCGCCGACCCGCGCAAGGGTTTCCCCATCCACGGGCATCGGGACGCCGGGTCGATCGGTACGTGCTGAACCTGTCATTTTGTTACCTTCCGCTGCGGCTTCGGCGGGAACGCCGGAGCCTGTACTGCCGAGGAGACTGCGGGACGCGTTCACGGGAATGGCTAGCCAGTCCGGCCTGTTCCGCAGTTCGTAAACAACTTCATAGAGAGCCTTGTCGAGCCACAACGCGACGAACAGGGGCGAGTCGCGGTCGACGCTGCCGGGCGTGACCTCCGCATAGCCGGCCAGGAAAGCCACGGCGCAGTCGTCCACCCAGTCCGCGGGGACGACGGCGCCGTCGTACTCACGGACCGCTGCGCCGGCTGCGTAGTCGAAGGACCGCAACATGCCGACGACGTCGCGCAGCGGCACGTCCGGGAAGTTGCGTTCGGAGATCGGCCGCAACGGTTCACCCTCAAAGTCCAGGATTGCCCAGCGCGCCGGGGTCCCTGCCGCGCCTGGGACCTGCAGGATCTGGCCCAGGTGCAGGTCTCCGTGGATCCGCTGAAGCGGCCCCGCACCGTTGCCTTCGAGGCGCGCCAAGAGCGCCTCCAGTTCATCGTCGAAGGGCCCGACGGCGGCGCCGGCTTCGGCCCACGACTGCCGGACCCGCCGAGCGACGGCGGGCGCGATGTCGCCGCCCGGCACCTGCTCGGCCGCGGTGCCCAACGCTTCGGCCAGCCGGCGGTGCACCGTGGCCGTCGCGACACCCAGGGCGCGCGCCTCGGCACTGAAGTCGGTTCCCGTGCTGGCAGCATCGACTGCCAGGCGCCAAGCGTCACGGCCGCCGGCGAGAAATTCATGGGCGACGGCAAGCTCGCCGCGGGCCGCGGGGGCGGCCTCCGGGGTGTCGTTGGACGGGGCCGTCCATTCGCCGGTGACCCAGCCCAAGGTGGCGGGCACCTCGACGGTCCGGGCCGAGGTCAGCGCCGCCCCGATCTCCACCTCCGGATTCTGCCCCGCGGAAAGCACCCGGAAGAACTTCAGGATCGCGGCCGAGTCGCCGTCGTCGACAATCACCGACGTGTTGGACTGTTCGCCGGAGAGCACCCGGACCTTGCCGGTGGCGAAGGGCAGCCGGTAGTCCGATTCCACCAGGTGGCCGGCGGCGGCACCGTCGGCCGTGGCGGCGCGGGCGCGCATCAACTCCAGCCAGGCCGCGATGAACGCCGGGTCGTGGACGCCGTCGTAGATCCAGCCGTGGATCGGGTCGGCGCCGTCCGCGGGAATTTCCCCGAGGAGGGCGGCTCCGGCGCCTGCCAGCGGCAGCGGGCGGGAACTGAGCGGCACCTGGACGACGTCGGTGCGGTCGCCGTCCGCCGTCGGATACGTGACGGCGAGCAGCAGCACCTCGAGCCCGGCCCCGTCCTCCGGAAGCCCGGCGCCCGGGCCGCCCGCGAGGTGCACCCGGCCCACCGGTGCGAAGCTGAACCGGGCACTTTTGACGGGGAACCAGCGCTGGCGCGGCAACCAGCCGCGGAGCAGGGCGTCCAGCGCGGGGGCGAGAGTCGACCGGGTCATGTCAGCCCTCAAGGGACAGGATAGGCATCGCCTGGGTGAACGGCGACGCCGGGTTGGAGGTGGCCGACCGGACCCGCAGCCAGAAGAAATCGTGGCTGCCCAAGGTGAGCGTCAGCGTCCCGTCGTCGGCAATGGCCGGGAAGGCCTGGCCGCCGAAGACGTCGCGCAGGCCCCGGCCGGCGTACTGCGGGACCCGTAGCGTGGTGGCCACCGGGTGCTGGGACAGGTTGAAGGCGCACAGGATGCTCTCCGGATCCTCGCCCGCGGAATTTCCCGCCGGCAGTTCCCGCAGGTAGGCCAGGACGACGTCGTGGTCCGCCTCTACGTGCTGGAACGAGCCCAACCCGAAGGCGGGGTGGTTCTTGCGGACACTGAGGATCTGCCGCGTCCAGCGCAGCAGTGAACCTGAATGGGCGGCCTCCGCCTCGACATTGGCCATGCTGTAGTTATAGACCAGCGACTGGATCACCGGCAGGTAAAGCTTGCCCGGGTCAGCGTGGGAGAACCCGGCGTTCCGGTCCGGGTTCCATTGCATCGGGGTGCGGACCGCATCGCGGTCCTCGAGCCAGATGTTGTCACCCATGCCGATCTCGTCGCCGTAGTACAGGAACGGGCTCCCCGGCAACGACAGCAGCAGCGCGTTGATGAGTTCGATTTCGGAGCGGGAGTTGTCCAGCAGCGGGGCCAGCCGACGGCGGATGCCGATGTTGGCGCGCATCCGCGGATCCGGCGCGTACCAGCCAAGCATCGCCGCGCGCTCATCAGCCGTGACCATTTCCAGCGTCAGTTCGTCGTGGTTGCGCAGGAACGTGCCCCACTGGGCGCCCTGGGGAATGTCCGGGGTGTCCTTCATGGTCTCGATGATGGGGGCGGCCTTCTGGTCACGCAGCGCGTAGTACAGCCGCGGCATGATCGGGAAATGGAACGCCATGTGGCATTCCGGCTCCTCTTCCGTGCCAAAGTACTCGACCACTTCGGCCGGCGGCTGGTTGGCCTCGGCGATGATCACACGGCCTGGGTAACTTTCATCGACCATCTTGCGCATCTGGCGCAGGAATTCGTGGGTCTGCGGCAGGTTCTCGCAGTTGGTGCCCTCCTCTTCGAAGAGGTACGGGATGGCGTCCGCGCGGAAGCCGTCGATGCCTTGGTCCAGCCAGAAGCGCACGACGTCGAAAAGGGCGTCGACGACCTTGGGATTTTCAAAGTTCAAATCCGGCTGGTGGCTGAAGAACCGGTGCCAGAAGAACTGCCTCCGGATCGGGTCGAAGGTCCAGTTGGACTCCTCCGTGTCCACGAAGATGATGCGGGCGTCCTGGTATTTCTCGTCCGTATCGCTCCACACGTAGAAATCCCCGAACGGGCCGTCCGGGTCCTTGCGCGATTCCTGGAACCAAGGGTGCTGGTCCGAGGTGTGGTTCAGCGGCAGGTCGATGATGACCCGGACGCCGCGGGCATGGGCCTCGGCAACGAGCCGCTTGAAATCGCTGATGGTGCCGAATTCGTCCAGCACGGAATTGTAATCCGAGATGTCGTAGCCGCCGTCCCGCAGCGGTGACTGGAAGAAGGGCGGCAGCCAGAGGCAGTCGACGCCGAGCCACTGCAGGTAGTCGAGCTTCTCGATCAGGCCGTGGAAGTCGCCGGACCCGTCGCCGTTGCCGTCCGCGAAACCCCGCACGAGGACCTCGTAGAAGACCGCCTTGCGGTACCAGAGAGGATCGTGCTGGAGGCCGGGCGCGTTCAGTTCGAAGTTCCCCTTCGGTGTGAACTGGCTGGGATTGCTCGGGCTAAAACTCACGGGCGGTGCCTCCGGATGCTAAGGATGTGGGCGGGTTCGACGTGTGCGTCTAAGCGTACGTAGTTGTATTCGCCCCATTCCCAGCTTTCGCCGCTTAGCAGGTCCTCGACGACGAAGCCGCCGTTGTGCGTCAGGTCGTCCGGCGCCAACTCCAGGGCCGCCAGGTCCAGGGATACCGTGCTTTCCCGGGTGCTGTGCGGATCCAGGTTGACCACGAAGATCAGGGTGTCCTTGGTGCCGTCCGGGAGCGTCTTGTGCTTCGAGTAGACAATCGTGGCGTCGTCGGTGCTGGAGTGCACAGTCAGGTTCTGCAAATCCCCGAGGGCCGGGTGCGCGTGCCGGATGGCGTTGAGGCGGGTCAGGTACGGAGCCAGGGTCCGTCCGGATTCCGTGGCCGCTTCCCAGTCGCGGGCCTTGTACTCGAACTTTTCGTTGTCGATGTACTCCTCCGCGCCGGGCCGGGCCACGTGTTCGTACAGCTCGTAGCCGGCGTAAACACCCCAGCTGGGGCTGGCGGTGGCGGCGAGCGTGGCGCGGATCTTGAAGGCTGCGGGGCCGCCGTACTGCAGGTACTCGGTGAGGATGTCCGGGGTGTTGACGAAGAAGTTCGGCCGGAAGTAGGCGGGCGACTCGTGGCTGACCTCCTGGAAGTACTCCTCGAGTTCCTCTTTGGTGTTGCGCCAGGTGAAGTAGGTGTAGGACTGCTGGAATCCGGCCCGGCCGAGCGCGTGCATCATGGCCGGCCGGGTGAACGCCTCCGCGAGGAAGACGACGTCGGGGTTCTTCTTGTTGACCTTGGCGATCAGCCATTCCCAGAACCACACCGGCTTGGTGTGCGGGTTGTCCACGCGGAAGATTTTCACCCCGTGGCTGATCCAGAGCTGGACGATCCGCAGGATCTCGTTGGACAGACCGGCGGGGTCGTTGTCGAAGTTGAGCGGGAAAATATCCTGGTATTTCTTCGGCGGGTTTTCGGCGTAGGCGATGCTGCCGTCCACCCGGGTGGTGAACCATTCGGGATGGCTCTGCACCCACGGGTGGTCCGGGGCGGCCTGCAGCGCGAGGTCCAGGGCCACTTCCAGCCCCAGTTCGCCGGCGCGGGCTACAAAGGCGTCGAAGTCCGCGAAGGTGCCGAGGTCCGGGTGGATGGAGTCGTGGCCGCCTTCCTTCGCACCGATCGCCCACGGGGAGCCGGGATCGTGCGGGCCGGCCAGCAGGGTGTTGTTCGGTCCCTTGCGGTGCTGCGTGCCGATCGGGTGGATCGGCGGCATGTAGATGATGTCGAAGCCCATCGCCGCGACGGCGTCCAGGCGCATCGCGGCGGTGCGGAACGTCCCGGAAGTCCATTCGCCGGTCTCGTGGTTGCGGACCGCGCCCTCGGAACGCGGGAAGAACTCATACCAGGCGCCGCGGCCGGCGAGTTCCCGCTCCACCAGCAGCGGGTAGGGCTCGGAGACGGTCACCAGGTCCCGGATCGGCTGCCGGGCGACGACGGCGGCCACGTCGGTGCTGAAACCGGCGGCAAGCCGTTCCTCCGGGGTTTTCGTGCCGTCCAGCAGGCCCACGACGGCGATCCGCAGCGTCCGCCGGTCGGCGGAGGGGCGGGTGGCCTCCTCCGACGCCTCGGTCAGCAGCGCGGCGCCCTCGGCCAGCATCAGCTCGACGTCGATGCCCGCCTCGACCTTGACCTCCGCGTTGTGGTGCCAGGTGCCGTAGCGGTCATGCCAGGCCTCGATGACGAAAGACCACCGGCCGGTGCCGGAGGGGGTGAGCCGGCCCTCCCAGCGGTCGGTACCGGCCCCACGGTCCCCGCGCGGAGGGGCCAGACGGACGCGCTGCCGCTCCTTCCCCCGCGGGTCCAGGAGCACGGCGCTGACGCCGAGCAGGTCGTGGCCCTCACGGAATGCGGTGGCGCCCACCACAATGCTCTCGCCCACAACGGCCTTGGCTGGGAACTTTCCGTCTTCGACCGCAGGCTGCACGGCGGTGATCGGAAATCTGCCGAATTTGAGCCCCTCCGTGATCAGGGCCTTCGGCTTTTGCTTGGACACGGCACTGGTTCGCGAGTTAGTCGTCACAGGCTCGACGTTATCTACAAATCGCGGAGATTGCTAAGGGTGCTCAGTTTTTTCGGGTCGATTCCCGAAGGCCACACGACATTTACCGGAAAGAAACCCAATGCAGTTCCGGGGCCCTGTGTTGTCCGTTAGTGTTTCGCAGGTGAAGGCTATCCGCAGATTTACCGTCCGAACTGTTCTTCCCGAATCGATCCGGCCTCTGGCCAGGCTCGCCACCAACCTTCGCTGGTCGTGGCACCTGCCCACCCGGCAGCTGTTCGAGGAGCTGAACCCGGCGGTCTGGGCCGAAAGTGAACACGACCCGGTGACGTTCCTGGGCCTGGTCAGCCGGGAGGAACTGCAGCGTCTCGCCGCGGACCAGGACGTGGTGGGCCGGGTCCACGCCGCGGCCCAGGACCTGGACCGCTACCTGGAACAACCCCGCTGGTACCAGGGCCTCGGCGAGGACGCACCCCGCTGCATCGCGTACTTCTCGCCCGAGTTCGGCATCACCGAGGTCCTGCCGCAGTACTCCGGCGGCCTCGGCATCCTGGCCGGCGACCACCTGAAGGCGGCTTCGGATCTCGGCGTCCCGCTGATCGGCGTCGGCCTGCTCTACCAGGCGGGCTACTTCAAGCAGTCCCTGTCCCGCGACGCTTGGCAGCAGGAAACCTACCCCGTTCTGGACCCCGACGGCCTGCCGCTGACCCTGCTCCGTGAGGCCTCCCCGGACAACAACGGCCGGCCCGTCCAGATTTCGCTTCCGCTGCCCAACGGCCGCCGCCTGCTGGCCCATGTCTGGCGGGCCGACGTCGGGCGTGTCCCGCTGCTGCTGCTGGACTCCAACGTGGCGGGGAATGACGACGCGGCGCGCGGCATCACGGACCGCCTTTATGGCGGCGGTGGCGACCACCGGCTCCAGCAGGAGCTCCTGCTGGGCATGGGGGGGGTCAAGGCGCTGCGGGCCTTCCAACGGCTGACGGGCGTCCCCGCCCCGGAGGTGTTCCACACCAACGAAGGCCACGCCGGCTTCCTGGGCGTCGAACGAATCCAGGAGTTGATGTCCGGGGAGAGCCCGCTCAGCTGGGACGAGGCCCTGACCGCGGGCCGCGCCTCCACCGTGTTCACCACCCACACGCCCGTGCCGGCCGGCATTGACCGCTTCGAGACCTCGCAGATCGAGCACTTTTTCGCCGCCGGGCTGGCTCCCGATGTTCCGACCGCGAAGATCCTGGACCTGGGCCGGGAGGATTACGCGGACGGCAACCCGTTTGTCTTCAACATGGCCGTGATGGGGCTGCGGCTGGCGCAACGCGCCAACGGTGTGGCCAAGCTGCACGGGGTCGTCTCCCGGGGCATGTTCTCCGCGCTCTGGCCGGGGTTCGATCACGCCGAGGTGCCCATCACCTCAGTCACCAACGGCGTCCACGTGCCCACCTGGGTGGACCCCCGGGTGACCGACCTGGCCCGCGAGCAGTTCGGCCCCGACGCCGAGGCGCAGGGCCGCTGGGACCTGGCCTACAACGTCAGCGACGAAGCCCTGTGGGCGCTGCGCCGCGAAATGCGCGTCTCCCTGGTCGAGGACGTCCGGCACCGGCTCCGGGCCGCCTGGAAAAAGCGCGGCGCGGCCGACGCCGAGCTGTCCTGGACGGACTCGGTCCTGGATCCGGACATCCTGACCATCGGCTTCGCCCGGCGGGTGCCGACCTACAAGCGGCTGACCCTGATGCTGCGGGATCCGGCACGGCTCAAGGCCCTGCTGCTGCACAAGACACACCCGATCCAGCTGGTGATTGCGGGCAAATCGCACCCGGCCGACGACGCGGGCAAGAAGATGATCCAGGACCTGGTCCGCTTCACCGACGATCCCGAGGTCCGGCACCGGATCGCGTTCCTGCCCAACTACGACATCGCCATGGCCCGGACCCTGTTCCCCGGCTGTGACGTGTGGCTCAACAACCCGCTCCGCCCGCTTGAGGCGTGCGGGACGTCCGGCATGAAGGCGGCCCTCAACGGCTCCCTCAACCTCTCCGTGCTGGACGGCTGGTGGGACGAAATGTACGACGGCGAGAACGGCTGGGCGATCCCGACGGCGAACAACGACGCGTCCCCCGACGAACGCGACGACATCGAAGCCTCGGCCCTGTACGAGCTCCTGGAAACGCAGGTGGCGCCGAAGTTCTACGGCCTCACAGTCTCCGCGGGGGCGGGTGCTGCCGGCCCATCGCAGTCGGGGCCGCAGGAGGTGCCCACGCACTGGGTCTCGATGATCAAGCACACCCTGGCGCACCTGGGTCCCGCCGTGTCCGCGGACCGGATGCTGCAGGATTACGTCAACGTCCTCTACCGGCCCGCCGCGATCGCCGGCCGGCACGCTTCGGCGGACAACTTTGCCGAAGCGAAGGCCCTAGCCGCCTGGTGCACCCGGATCCGTGCCGGCTGGCCCCAGATCCAGGTGGAACATGTGGACTCGGTGGGTGTCTCCGAGGACCCGCAGATCGGCGACTACCTGCAGGTCAACGCCTACGTGGCGCTCAGCTCGCTGCGCCCCGAGGATGTTGCAGTCGAGGTGGCCTACGGCCGGGCCGAGGACAGCGACGAACTGTCCGACGTCACCGTGGCGGAACTGCAGTCCGTGGAGGACCTCGGCAAGGGCCGCTACCTGTTCAGCGGCACGCTCGTGATCGACCGTTCCGGATCCTTCGGCTACACCGTCCGGGTGCTGCCGAAGCATGAAGGCTTGGCGTCCAAAGCCGAACTGGGCCTGATCGTCAACGCCTAACGCCGCCCGCAACCGGTCATCCTACGCGTGCTCGCTCGTTCCTCCCCACCGTCTCCCTAACCTCGCAAGCTCGGCCAGGGAACCCTGACGGCGGGGGCCCTGCTGAGACGCATGCTTCCGGATAACCGGCTTGCGGGCCGCCCTTGTGCTTGTTAAGAGGCAGATGGCGATGACGGCTAGGTCCTTGCCGGCGTAGGGTTCGGCGGCGCCGTCGGCCGTCCGGGGGCACATTGAAACGGACACGCCGCGGCGTAGTGGGCGAACGCCCAGGTCGGCCGTCAAAGTGCCCCCGGACTGCTGAGACGCCGACGGCGGGGCGGGAGACGGGACTGGCGGTCCGGTTCCTGGGTCAGAGGCAGACGGCGATGACGGCTAGGTCCTTGCCGGCGTACCGTTCGGCGTCCTGCAGGATCTCGCAGACGACGCCGAAGGAGCGGTCCGCCCGGAATGAGGCCGAGACCTGCCAGATGACTGTGGCGGGGGCCTGGCCGTCCTCGGTGACGGTGTCGGCGAAGTCGTTCAGCGAATCGTTCAGGGCGTCCAGGTTCAGGCCGTAGTGCTCGGGGAAAGCCAAGGCTTCGCCAAAAGCCTGCAGCACGCCCTTCTTGGAGTCCGCGGCAGGGATCAGCAGGGGCCGCCGTCCGGCGTCGTTCACCTGTGCCCGCAGTTCTTCGAGGGTCCAGGTGTCGGCGGAAAGAATTTTCATGGGCTCCTACTTGCCTTCGGCGATGAATTTGAACGATGCATAGTGGTCGGCGGTGTAATATTTTTCCCCGCCCGTGCCCACCACGATTCGGCGGGCGCCCCGGTCCGACTCCCCCGGCGTGACGACGGTGAACTCGCGGTAATACCCCGACGATTTCTGCGGGAGGACTTTTTCGAAATTCCCAAACGGGACGTTGTCTCGGGAGTACGGGTACGGGCCTCCTTTGGTGATCAGGTCCAGCGTCCGTCGCGCCTCGGCCGGCAGGTCGGACCCGTTGACTTCCGCCAGTCTGGAGGGGTTGACGACGCCGGCCAGCGGCGTTCTGGGTGTCCCTGAGCTTTGGGCGGCACTGGTCCGGCCGGTCTCCGGCGGCACAGTTCCGGGCTGCGGCGTTCCGAGGAGCACGAAAGCCAGCACCACCAACCCCAGCAGCACGGCGAGCAGCGCTGTCAGCCGCTGGATCTTCATTCGTGCTCCCCTGCCTGGTGCCGGCCCGCTACGCGCGGTAGATGCTGATGCTGTTGGCTTGGATCACGTCCCGCTCACCGGATGATATGCGAGTACCTTGGCGTCTGTCGTGCAGTTCCGAGGTGGTCAGCCGGAGCTCGAACAGCCGGTTGGCGCCGCCGTCGTCGTCGGGGATAACGGGCAGGGTGACCTTGACGTCCCGGGCGCCGCCGTTGACCACGACGAGGCCGTTCACGTAGCCGTCCTCGGACCCCAGCAGGAGCTGGACCACGCGGTGGCCGGGATCCTGCCAGCGGTCGCCGGACATCGGCTCGCCGTGGACGTCGAACCAGTGGAAGTAGGACTGCTGGTCCCGCGCCGGGTAGTCGTGCGGCTGGCCGGCGAGGAACTCCTTGCGCAGCCGGATCACGCGTTTGGTGCTGCGCAGCATGGAGTGCGATTCCGGGGTGCTGGTCCAGTCGATCCAGGTGAGCGGGTTGTCCTGGCAATACGCGTTGTTGTTGCCTTGCTGGCTGCGGCCGATCTCGTCCCCGGCGGTGATCATCGGCACGCCCTGGGAGATCATCAGGGAAGCCATCAAGTTGCGGCTGGTCTGTGCCCGCCTCGCCAGGACCTCTTCGTCTTCGGTGCGGCCCTCAAACCCGTGGTTGTAACTGCGGTTGTCGCTGTGGCCGTCGCGGTTCTGCTCCCCGTTGGCCTCGTTGTGCTTGCGGTCGTAGGAGACCAGATCCGCCAGGGTGAAGCCGTCGTGTGCGGTGATGAGATTGACCGAGGCCAGCCGGCCCCGCCCGGAAGGGGCGAACAGGCTCGCAGAACCGGACAACGCGTCTGCGAGGCGCGCCACCGAACCGCCCTCGCCACCGGCGTCGATGGCGGCACGGTCGGCCAGCCAAAACGTCCGAACGGCGTCCCGGAAATGGTCGTTCCAGTCCACCCAGCCCGCGGGGAAGCGGCCCGTCTGCCACCCCCCGTAGCCGACGTCCCAGGGTTCGGCGATGAGCTTTGTTTCGGACAGCACCGGATCCGCGGCAATCGCCACCAGAAAGGGGTGCCGCGGGTCGAACTCGTTGGCGGCGTTGCGGCACAGCGTGACGGCGAGGTCGAAGCGGAAGCCGTCGATGTGGAATTCGTTCACCCAGTAGCGCAGCGAGTCGAGCACCAGCTGCACCACCCGGGGCTCGCCGAAGTTCAGGCTGTTGCCGCAGCCGGTGGTGTCCAGGTACTTTCCGTGGCCGTCGTGGCGGTAGTACTCCAGTTCGCCGAGGCCGCGGAAGTTCAGCGTGGGACCGTCCGTCCCGCCTTCTGCGGTGTGGTTGTAGACGACGTCGAGGATCACTTCGAGCCCGGCCGCGTGCAGCAGCTTGACCATGCCCTTGAACTCATCCTGCACGGCGTGCGGGCCCGCGTCCTGGGCCGCCTGGGTGGCGTAGCCAGGGTGCGGCGCGAAAAACGCCGCCGTGTTGTAGCCCCAGTAATTGGTCAGGCCCAGGTCCTGCAGGTGTGCCTCATCCACGTGGAAATGGACGGGAAGCAGCTGGACGGCCGTGGCGCCAAGCGAGAGGAGGTGCTCGACCATGGCCGGGTGCGCCATGCCCGCGTAGGTGCCTTGGAGGTGCTCGGGAATGTCCGGATGCAGCATGGTCTGGCCGCGGACATGGGCCTCGTAGATGATGGTGTTGCGCCAGGAGGTGTGCGGCGCCTGGTCCGCCCCCCAGTCGAAGTCACCGGCCATCCTGACGTTGGTGATGAAGTCGTCGCGTTCGTCTATGCCCCGGCCGTACGGGTCCAGCAGCAGCGGCTGCACGCCGTCGGCGTCGAAGTCCACCGTGGGCATCGGGAGCGGCAGGGCGTCCAACTGCGCAGCGCGCAGGCCGTAGCGCGAGCCGGCGGGCAGCCCCTCGACTATGCCGTGGTGCACCCCGTCCGTGACGTTGGGCAGGGTTTCCAGCTGCCAGCTTCCGCCGGGGGTCAGGTAGGCGATGTCCAGGGCGGCCACCCCCGGGGCATAGACTGCGACGTTCGCGAAGCCGCCCCGAGGATCGTCCGTCGCCGGGGAGCCCGTCCGGGGGACGCTGACACCCAGCGGAAAAGGCCGCGAGGGATCCACGGTGGTGGCGGAATCTATATAGGGGTTGACCATCGCTTAAAGCTTAGCCGGGGAAGACAAATGGTCGCCGATTCGCGTCTTCGCTTCGGGCACGGGCGGCGCAGGGTCGAGGACCGGCATACTGGGTGGAGTCGCTGAACTGGAGGTTATTGTGCGCATAGCACTTGCTCAAATCATCACCGGCCGCGAGCTGGAGCGGAATCTGGACCTCGTCCGGGACTACGCCCGCCAGGCGAAGACCGGGGGTGCCGACCTGGTGGTCTTCCCTGAAGCGACCATGCGCGCATTCGGGAACTCACTGCTGGACATCGCCGAACCCCTGGACGGCCCCTGGGCCTCACAGGTCCGCGCCGTCGCCGCAGAAGAGGGCATCATCATTGTCGCCGGCATGTTCACCCCGGGCGGCTCGGGTGCTGGCACCCGCAAGGTCCGCAACACTCTCCTGGCCACCGGCCCCGGAGTGGACGCCAGCTACGACAAGATCCACCTCTACGATGCCTTCGGCTTCGCCGAATCGGACACGGTGGACGCCGGCACCCAGCCCGCAACGTTCGACGCCGGCGGGGTCACCTTCGGCCTGGCGACCTGCTACGACATCCGCTTCCCGGACCTGTTTACGGAAAACGCGGAGCGCGGAGCGCAGGTCAACATTGTCTGCGCCTCCTGGGCCGCCGGGCCGGGCAAGGTCGACCAGTGGAAGCTGCTGTCCCGGGCCCGCGCCGTGGACTCCACCACCTTCGTCCTGGCGTGCGGCCAAGGCGATCCCGCCAGCCTTGGCCTCGAGGTGACGGGCTCCGCTCCCACCGGCGTGGGGCACTCCGTCGTCGTCTCCCCCTTCGGCGAAGTCCTCCAGGAGCTCGACGGCGCCCCCGGACTCCTGTTCGCGGACCTTGACCCCGCCGTCGTCGAGGACGCCCGCACCAAACTCCCGGTCCTCGCCAACCGCCACAAGTTCTAGAGGACGCTCCCGCACATCCGGCGACACAAAACGAAACGCTCCCGCACGGGACGTGAGGGAGCGTTTCGTTCTCTACCACCAAAGGTACGGGAGCGTCTCCCTAAAAACGGTCAGAGGTGCGGGAGCGTCGGGAGAGTCCGAAAGGTTTACTTCGCGGCGCGCTGGCGGGAGATCTCGTAGAGGGAGATGCCGACGGCCATGGAGGCGTTCAGCGATTCCATCGCGGAGTCGATCGGGATGGAGACGATCTGGTCGCAGTTTTCGCGGACCAGCCGGCTCAGTCCCTTGCCCTCGGACCCGACGACGAGGCAGACCGGTTCGGTGGCCAGGGCGAGGTCCGGCAGCGAAACGTCGCCGTCGCCGTCCAGGCCCAGCACGTAGATGCCCATGTTCTTGAAGGCCTTGAGCGTGCTGTTGAGGTTGGCGGCGCGGGCCACGGGGACGCGGACGGCGGCGCCGGCGCTGGTCTTCCAGGCCGAGGCGGTGACGCCCACGGAGCGGCGTTCCGGCACGATCACGCCGTGGCCGCTGAAGGCCGAGACGGAGCGGATGATCGCGCCCAGGTTGCGCGGGTCCGTAATGCCGTCGAGGGCGACGAAGAGCGGCGCGTTGGCGACGTGGCCCTTCTTCCAGCTCTCGAGGGTCTCCTCGGCCAGGTCGAAGGCGTCCTGGTATTCGTACGGCGGGATCTGCAGCACGAGGCCCTGGTGGATCGCGTCGTCGGTCATCCGGTCCAGTTCGGGCTTGCCGGTTTCGAGCAGCGGGATGCCGCGTTCGGCCGCAAGCTTCAGCGACTCCTTCACGCGGTCGTCCATCTCGATGCGGATAGCAACGTGCAGGGCCTTGGCGGGGATGCCGGCACGGAGGGCCTCGACCACGGAGTTGCGGCCGGTCACGACTTCCTCGGTGGCACGGCCCTTGGGACCCGAGCGGGCGCCGGCGTTGCGGGCACCGGTGCCCGGACCGCGCTTGGCGGCCGAGCGGTCCGCGAGCTGCTTGTTCTTGTGGGCCTTGTGGTAGGGGCGGTCCTCCGCCTTGGGCGTCGGACCCTTGCCTTCCAGGGCCTTGCGGCCGTGGCCTCCGGTCCCGACCGTGGGGCCCTTCTTCAATTTGACCGAGCGGCGACCGTTGTTGGCCATGAGTTTCACCCTTTTAACTACGCGATTCGTTGATAAGTCTGAACTCCAGTCTACTGACTCGAGTTAAGTCCTCGACCGCAGGGTCCTCCGCAACGTCTCCGGCCACGTCTCCCGCCCGCCGGCTCCGTCCTGCCGCGGCAGACCGGTTCAGCCGCGCTTGAGGCTCCAGCTTGCGCCGTCCGCGCCGTCCTCGACGACGACGCCGGCCGCCGCCAGGGTGTCCCGGATGGCGTCCGACGCGGCCCAGTCCTTGGTGGCGCGGGCCTGGGCCCGGGCAGCGAGCTGGGCTTCGACCAGCACGTCCAGGGCAGCCGATTCCCGGGCGTCTGCTGCCGGGCCGGACGCCACGGCGTTCAGGCCCAGCACGCGCAGCATGTCATGAAGATCGTGCAGCGCCTGCCGCGCATCCTCCAGCCGCCCCTCGGTCAGGGCAGTGTTGCCGGTCCGCACCGTTTCGTGGACAACCGCCAGGGCCTGGGGCACGTTGAGGTCGTCATCCATGGCACGCTCGAAAGGCTCCGGCACCTTGCCGTACGTGAAGAGGGTGTGGCTGCCTCCGGCGGACACGGCCTCCGGGGACAGGGCCCGAACCGCGCGGCTGATGAACCCGTCGATGCGTTCGACGGCGGCGGCGGCCTCCTCCAGCGACGTGGGACGGTAGTCCAGCACGGACCGGTATTGGGCTTGCCCCAGGTAGTAGCGGACCACCCGCGGCGATGCGAGCGCCAGCATCTCCGAAGGGCTGATGGTGTTGCCGATCGACTTGGACATCTTCTCGCCCGCATAGGTGACCATGCCGTTGTGCATCCAGAAGTTCGCAAACCCGTGGCCGGCGGCCTGCGACTGCGCCATCTCGTTCTCGTGGTGCGGGAAGCGCAGGTCCAGTCCGCCGCCGTGGATGTCGAACTCGGTACCGAGGTATTTGCCTGCCATCGCGGAGCACTCCAGGTGCCAGCCTGGCCGGCCGGCACCCCACGGCGAGGCCCAGCTCGCCGTCGTCGGCTCGCCTTCCTTGTGGCCCTTCCAGAGCGCGAAGTCGCGGGAATCCTTCTTCCCTCTGGGGTCCGCATCCGCCGCGCCCTGCATATCGTCGATGTTCTGGCGCGTCAGGGACCCGTATTTGGACCACGAGCGCACGTCGAAGTAGACGTCGCCGGAGTCGTCGAGGGCGGGATACGCGTGGCCGCGGTCGATCAACGCGGCGATCAGGGCGTGCATCTCGGGGATGTGCCCGGTGGCGCGCGGTTCGTAGGTGGGGCGGGAGACGCCCAGGGCGTCGTAGGCCTTGAGGAATTCCTGCTCGTACCGGTAGGCCAGTGCCCACCATTCCTCGTTCCGGACGGTCCCCGGCTCGTCGGCGAAGTCCCCCGCGAACGATTCCGCGGATTTGGCGAGAATCTTGTCGTCGATATCGGTGACGTTGCGGACCACTGTCACCCGGAAGCCCCGGTACTCCAGCCAGCGCGTGAGCTGGTCAAAGGCGATGGCGGAGCGGATGTGCCCGACATGCGGCATGCCCTGGACCGTGGCACCGCAGTAGTACAGGCTCACCTTGCCAGGAACCACGGGAACGAAGTCGCGGACTTCGGCGGATGCAGTGTCGTAAAAGCGCAGGGTCACCGCTCCAGATTAGCCGATGGCCGGCGGCCGGACCTGCGGTCCTATTTGCAGTGCTGGCCGATCTTGTCCAGCTGCTGCCTGAGCTGGGTGAGCTGGTCCGGGGTCTGGGTGCCGGTGGAGCTCGCGGCCACCTGCTTCATGATGTCCGACATCTGCTGGATGGGCTCCGCGACCTCCGGGGCCACCTTGTTCGCGACGTCCTGGTAGTGCTGGCTGATCTGGGCGGCCTTTTCCTTGTCGCTTCCTTGGGGCACGAACGTATCGGTATTGAGGAACTTGCAGCTTTCGTCCACGCTCATCCGCGGCGTGGTCGTCGCCGGCGGCGTCGCGGGGCCGGCGCATCCCGCCAGCAGCGCTCCGGTAAGGACGACGACGGCGGGCAGCAGCTTTTTCACGGGAGGTCTCCTGACGGGCCGGAGGATGTTTCCTTAAGCGTAGGCCCGAATTCCCGGACCGGCTGAGCCGGCTTGGCTCAGCTTGCCGGGTTGGCTCAGCTTGCCGGGTTGGCTCAGCTTGCTTGGCTCAGCTTGCCGGGTAGACCAGGGCGGTGGCCGTTGCCGCGATGCCTTCGCCGCGGCCGGTGAACCCGAGACCGTCGCTGGTGGTGGCAGAGACACTCACGGGCGCGCCGGCCGCGTCGCTGAGGACCCGCTGGGACTCTTCGCGGCGCGGACCGAACTTGGGCCGGTTTGCGACGAACTGGACGGCGATGTTACCGATCTCGAAGCCCCCGGCGCGGACGATCCTGGCCGCTTCGGCCAGCAGGGTAACGCCCGAGGCCCCGGCATATTCGGGGCGGTCGGTGCCGAAGTGCGTGCCGAGATCCCCGAGCCCGCATGCGGAGAACAACGCGTCGGCGGCGGCGTGAGCCACCGGGTCGCCGTCGGAATGGCCGGCGAGTCCACGCTCGCCGGCCCAGTGCAGGCCGCCGAGCCACAGCGGCTGCGGCGCGTCCTCGGGTGCGTAGGCGTGGACATCGATGCCGATTCCGGTTCTGGGGATGGGCATACGGTCCGGCCGGGATGCGTCCATGTTTAGCCCTCCACCCAGCGCGCCCCGAGCGGTCCTTCGAGGAGTCCCTCGGCCAGGATGAGGTCAAGCGGCGTGGTGATCTTCAGGGACTGGCTGGCGCCGCGCACGGCGTGGACCGGGAAGCCCAGCAGTTCCACCAGCATCGCGTCGTCCGTGACGGCGGCTGCCTGTGCGCCGTCGAATCCTGCCGCCGCCTCATGGGCGCCCCGCAGGGTCGCGAGGTCGAAGCCCTGGGGGGTTTGGACGGCGCGCAGCATTTCGCGCGGCGCCGTGCCGGTGACGATCTCCGGGGCGATGTCGGCGTCGTCGCCGAAGGTGGGATCCACCGTCTTGATGGTGTCAACTACCGGGATCACGGGGATCACGGCGACGGCACCGGCCGTGAGGGCTGCGGCGACCCGGTGGAAGACGGATTCCGGGGCGAGCGCCCGGGCGGCGTCGTGGACCAGGACGAATTGGGTGCCCGGGGCGAGGGCCGAAAGTGCTGCGCGCACGGAGTCGGCGCGGCTGGCCCCGCCGTCGACGATGGTCACGGCGGGGAGCAGCCCGTCGTCCCCCGGCGCGGCAGTCGCGGCGTGCTCGGCCTGCAGTTCCGCCGCGAACGCCTCGCACTGGGCCCGGAGGTCGATGTCGCCCGGCGGGATAGCCACGCAAATCTGCCGGGCAATGCCCGCTGCGGCCACGCCGCGCAGGGCGTGCGTGAGGATGCTGTCCCCGCCGAGCGGCACCTTCGCCTTCGGCATGCCGTAGCCCAGGCGCTGGCCGGATCCGGCCGCGACGAGGATGACCGCGGTGACGTGTGCTGTCGATGCAGTGTTCATGCGGACAAGACTACGTCGCGGCGCCCGGCCGCAGCCCAAGTAGCTCGCAGTAGTTGTCCTTTTGAGCCCTCAGAACGACAACAAGTGCGAGTCAGTTGGGCTGATTTTGGGCAAAAAGAAGCCCGGCAGCCGTGACGCCGCCGGGGTTCGATTCTTAGCTAGGAAGCCAGGACCTCGTCGAGAACGCTTGCGGCCTTCTCTTCATCAGTCTTTTCCGCCAGTGCCAGTTCTGAAATCAGAATCTGGCGGGCTTTGGCCAGCATGCGCTTCTCTCCTGCGGAGAGACCCCGGTCATGATCACGGCGCCACAGGTCGCGGACGACCTCTGCCACCTTGATGACATCACCGGAAGCAAGCTTCTCCAGGTTTGCCTTGTAACGACGCGACCAGTTGGTGGGCTCCTCAGTGAACTCGGCGCGCAGCACATCGAACACGTGCTCCAAACCTTCCTTGCCCACTACGTCCCGGACCCCAACAAGGTCAACGTTCTCTGCTGGAACTTCAATGGTTAGATCACCCTGAGCCACCTTGAGCTTGAGATACATTTTCTCTTCGCCCTTGACAGTGCGCATCTTGATTTCTTCAATTTTTGCTGCACCGTGGTGAGGGTAAACTACTGTCTCGCCGACCTCAAAAACCATGTGGACATTCCCCTTTCCCGCAGACCAGTTTATCACGATTAAGGCATATGACTGCCATGGTTCTCGGCCCAAAACCGCGCAAATCCGCGGAAAATGAGCCGAATCGACCCTCCAAAACCCTTGACGGATGCGGATAATAGTGCATTGGGCACCCTCTGCCAAGGGGCTACTGACTCGAGGGAAGGCACTCCGACGGCAGGCCGCGCAACAGACCCCGCGGCGGGCCCCGCAACGCACCGGAGCGGTCGACGCCGGGCGGCCGCGGCAATGCTGCGCGTTGCCTGTGCGCGGCGTTATGTCCCCGGCGGAATCCGCGTTTGACTGTTATTGCCGATAGGCTATGGCCTGAATAATGTTTCAAGACTCTCAAGGAGTGCGTGACGTGCGTTTCACTGCGATGACCCGGGGCCGGCGCGGCAAGCTGGCAATGGCAACGGCCGCTCTTGGCATTGGCCTGCTGTCGGTGACGGCTTGCGGCTACATCAACCCCCAGCAGACCTCCGTGCAGTACTCTGCGTCGGACGGAACGCGCACGGACCTGGGCCCGCTCCAGCTCCGCAACATGATGGTCGTGTCGGACGGCGAGAACAAGCCCGGCCGCGTGATCGGCGCCGTGTACAACACCTCGTCCAAGGATGCGCTGCTCACGATCAACGGGGCCAGCGGTTCCTCGGCCCAGGTTCCGGTCAAGAAGAACTCATATGTCCTGCTGAACGACAGCACGGCGCCCGCAGTCCTCAGCACCACCGGCGGCAAGCCCGGATCAGTGGTGGAGGTGACGATCCGCGAGGACGCCACCAACCTGAACGCCAAGTTCAAGATGCCGGTCCTGGACGGCACGATCACCGACTACAAGCAGTACCTGCCCACCGCCGAGCCCACGAGCACCGGGACCGCCTCCGGTACCGCGACGCCGTCGTCATCGCCGTCGGCGTCGGCGACCCCCTCGCCGAGCAGCAGCCGCTAGCTCTGCCGCCGGCCCCGGCGCGGCCGTAAGCAAGCGGACGTAAGCAAAAGGAGGGGCACCCGCGGGTGCCCCTCCTTTCGCGTCCCTTAGCTATTGCGCCTCGTGGTGCCACCGACGCGCCGCCACGCGCCGCCCCCGCCGGCGCTTCGGCGCCGTCAGGCTAGGGCTCGAACTTGTACCCCAGCCCGCGGACGGTGATCAGGTACCGCGGTGCCGAGGGGTCCGGCTCGACCTTGCTGCGGAGCCGCTTGACGTGCACATCCAGGGTCTTGGTGTCGCCCACGTAATCGGAGCCCCAGACCCGGTCGATCAGCTGGCCCCGCGTGAGCACCCGGCCGGAGTTGCGCAGCAGCATCTCGAGCAGCTCGAATTCCTTCAGCGGCAGCGACACCTGCTCGCCCTTGACGCTGACCACGTGCCGCTCGATGTCCATCCGGACCGGACCGGCCTGGACGGTGCTGGCAACCAGTTCCTCGGGTTCGCCGTGGCGGCGCAGGACGGCCCGAACCCGGGCCACCAGCTCCCGCGAGGAGTAAGGCTTCGTGACGTAGTCGTCGGCGCCCAGTTCGAGGCCCACCACCTTGTCGATCTCGGCATCCTTGGCGGTCAGCATGATCACCGGGACGGAGGACCGCTGCCGCAGCTGGCGGCACACCTCGGTCCCGGACTGTCCGGGCAACTGCAGGTCCAGCAGGACCAGGTCTGCGCCGTTGCGGTCGAATTCGGTGATGGCGTCGAGGCCGTTGTCCACGACTTCCACCTCGAATCCTTCCTTGCCCAGCAGGTACGAGAGGGGGTCACTGAACGATTCCTCGTCCTCGACAATAAGAATCCGGCTCAAGCGCTAGCTCCTTGCTCATGGACGCCCGCGGCGTCACGTCGTTCTGGTCGTGCGTTCTGTGGGGACCGTCGGGGGTCCGCCGCTGGTTCGTCCTGGCCTTCCATCTCGGGCAGGCGGATGGTGAAGGTGGAGCCCTGCCCGGGCTGGGACCAGAGGGTCACCTCGCCGCCGTGGTTGGCCATCACGTGCTTGACGATGCTCAGGCCCAGTCCGGTGCCGCCGGTGTGGCGGGAGCGCGCGGTATCCACACGGTAAAAGCGCTCAAAGACGCGTTCCTGGTCCTCGGGGCTGAGGCCCTCGCCCTGGTCAGTCACGGAGACCGCGACCAGGCCGTCCCGGGCCCGCACACCGACGCCCACCTGGGTGTTTTCCGACGAATACCGGATGGCGTTGTCGATCAGGTTGCGTAGCGCCGTGACGAGTAGGTCCTGGTCGCCGTAGACCATCGCGTCGGCCCGGCCGCCCACCACGATCTCAATATTCTTGCTTTCGGCCGGGAGCTGGGACCGGTCCACGGCCTCGGCGACGACCGTGTTGATGTCCACGGGGTGGGCCTGCTGGGCCACGTTGGCGCCCTGCAGGCGGGAGAGTTCGATGATGTCCTGCACGAGGGCGGCCAGCCGGCTGGATTCCTTGTGCATGCGCTTGGCGAACCGGCGGACGGCTTCCTCGTCGTCGGGCGAGGCTTCCAGGGCCTCCGCCAGCAGCGAGATGGCGCCGACCGGCGTTTTCAGTTCGTGCGAAACGTTGGCCACGAAGTCATTGCGGATCTCTTCCGTGCGGGTGATTTCGGTGCGGTCGTCCGCGAGCAGCAGGATATATTCCTCGCCGAGCATCGCCGCCCGGACCTGCACAACAATGGTTCCCGAGCCGAGCGGACCGCGCGGCAGCTCGAGCTGCTTCTCCAGGATGACGCCGTCGCGCCGGACCTTGGCGGTCATCTCCAGCAATTGCTGGTGCACCACGGTGTGCCCGCGGACCAGGCCGTAGGCGTAGGCGGCAGGGCTGGCGCGCACCACGCCGTCGACCGCGTCCACGACGACGAAGGCGCGGCCGACGACGGCGAGCACCTCGGCGGCGCCGTCGGGCAGCGCCGGATCGTCGGTTTCGACGTCGCTGATTTTGCGCTGCTGCTCGCTCACCCGGAAGGCGAGCACGCCAAAGATGCCGAGCGACAGGCCGATCAGTCCCGCGATCACGCCGATGAGCATTGGGTCCACGGCTCCAGCTTATGCGCTGGCGGCCCGCCGGAAATCTAAACGTGTGCGATTGCGGCGCGGGTTCAGCTAACGTTCACCTATAGAGGCGTAACAGTTCACCGGAGACTGGAAGGGTGGCAGGTTGAACGCCGCTACGGTGAAACGAAACGGGCCGGCCACTGCGGTGCTCGGCGACGTTTCCGAGGAAAGGACGCACCCGTGCGCAAGGTTTTTCAGGAAGAGCTCGCCCAGGTGGGTGAGCAGCTCATCGAAATCTCGAAACTCGTCAGCGAGGCCTTCGAGAAGGCCACCACCGCCTTCGAGGGCGCCGACATCGACTTGGCCGAAGACGTCATCGCGGCCGACGCCCGGATCGACTTCCTGCAAAACAGCCTTGACGAGCGGGCCATCGACATCCTCGCGCTGCAGGGCCCGGTGGCCAGCGACCTGCGCATGATCGTGGGCTCGCTGCGGATGAGTGCGTCGCTGGAGCGGATGGGCGACCTCGCCCGGCACCTCGCCCAGTTGGCCCGGCTCCGCTACCCGGCCATCGTTATTCCGGAACCGCTGCGGGAGACCTTCAAGAGTTTCGCCAAGCACGACCTGGAGATCGCGGAAAAGCTCACCGTGCTGCTGGAGACCCGCGACCTTGAGGTTGCCCGCGACATCCTCAAGGCCAACGCCGTTGTCAACGACCTCCACCTGAGCGTCTTCAAGGCGATCGCCCGCAGCGACTGGCAGGAATCGGCCGCCACCACCGTCGACGTCGCCCTGGCAAGCCGCTACTTCGAGCGCTTCGCCGATCACGGCGTATCCGTCACGCAGAAGGTCACCTACCTGGTCACCGGCGCGTGGCAGCCGAACAGCATCGAGCACAGCTGACGCTTCTGCCGTCCCCACAGCAGACAGTACGACGGCGGCCGGCCACCCCAGGGGTGACCGGCCGCCGTCGTCGTATCCGGAGTGCGTAAGGCGCTACTTCTTGCCCTGGTTGGCCACTGCCTTGATGGACTCGGCGGCGGCCTCGGGATCGAGGTAGGTGCCGCCCGGGTTCAGCGGCTTGAAGTCCCCGTCCAGTTCGTAGACGAGCGGGATGCCGGTGGGGATGTTCAGCCCGGCAATGTCCGCGTCACTGATGCCGTCGAGGTGCTTGACCAGCGCCCGCAGCGAGTTGCCGTGCGCGGTGACCAGCACGGTCTTGCCGGCCTTGAGGTCTTCCTTGATGTCGGATTCCCAGTACGGCAGCAACCGGATCAGGACGTCCTTGAGGCACTCGGTGCGCGGCATCGCGTCGCCGAGGTCCGCGTAGCGCGGGTCCCCCACCTGGGAGAACTCGGAGTCGTCCGCGAGGGGCGGCGGCGGGGTGTCGTAGGACCGGCGCCAGGTCATGAACTGTTCCTCGCCGTATTCGGCCAGGGTCTGGGCTTTGTCCTTGCCCTGCAGCGCGCCGTAGTGGCGTTCGTTGAGCCGCCAGTCGCGCTTGACGTCGATCCAGCCCCGGTCGGCCTTCTCCAGCGTGAGGTTCGCGGTGTTGATGGCCCGCTTCAGCCGCGACGTGTAGACGATGTCCGGGAGGACGTCGTTCTCCACCAGCAACTCGCCGCCGCGCACCGCCTCGGCACGTCCCTGATCGTTCAAGTCGACGTCCACCCAGCCGGTGAACAAGTTCTTGGCGTTCCATTCGCTGTGGCCGTGGCGCAGCAGAATCAGCTTGTAAGTCATGCTTTTTATCCTAACCGAGCACCCGCGGACCGTGCCTTGCGTTACAGCGCAGGTCCGCTGCACCGCGGGTCGGCCGCAGGGCATTCCGGGAGCGGTCACGGGCCGCAGCCGACCCCGCGTTGGACGATAGGGTTGGCGTGTGGTGCAGAAGGCGAAGCGGGTGACCTCCCCCCGGACCCCCGGCGGGACGCAGGGCGGCCCCTCGGGCGCATCCCGGGCCGGCCGGCCGGTGGGCAACGTGACCCGCGGAACCACCAACCCCAACCGGATGCGGCGGGTGGACCGATGGCTTACCGGCCCGCAAGCCTGGCGGCTGCGGAACGCGGAAGATCCCCTGGTCGTGGACCTTGGCTACGGAGCGTCCCCGGCCACCGCCGTCGAACTCTTCGACCGGCTCACCGTCGTCCGGCCCGACGTGCGGGTGGTCGGAATTGAGATCGAACCGGAACGGGTCCGGCAGGCCAAGCCGCTGGAGAGGCCGGGGCTGAACTTCCAGTTGGGCGGTTTCGAACTTCCGCTGCACGGGCGGCCGGTGCTGGTGCGGGCCTTCAATGTGCTGCGGCAGTATGAGGAAGCTGACGTCCCGGCGATTTGGCGGCTGGTTCAGGACCGGTTGGCCTCCGGCGGGTTGTTCATCGATGGCACCTGCGACGAGATCGGGCGCCGGGTCACGTGGGTGGCGCTCGACGCCGGCGGGCCGCTCAGCCTGAGCCTGTCCATGCGTTTCGGCGGCTTTGAGCTGCCCTCGGAAATTGCCGAACGGCTGCCGAAAGCGCTCATCCACCGGAACGTGCCCGGGGAGAAGATTTATTCGTACCTGCAGGCGCTGGACAAGGCCTGGCTGGAGGCGGCGCCGCTGGCCTCGTTCGGGAACCGGCAGCGGTGGACGGCCATGTGCCGGTCACTGCGCGACGGCGGCTGGCCCGTGCAGGACGGCCCGACGCGCTGGCGCCTGGGCGAGCTCACCGTCGGCTGGGACGCCGTGGCGCCCCGGTAATTAGGTCACCAACCGGCGTTGCGGCTGCCGCCGCGGCCCGCGTCCTTGACCGCGGGGCGCACGTCGGCGAGGTACACGGATGCCGCCACCACGGCCGCGAGGCCAAAGAGCCCCAGTGCGTTGACCGGGCTGCCGCCGCGGTAGGTAAGGACGGCGATGGCCCCCACGGCCAGGGCCACGCCGGTCAGGGCGAGCCAGAAGGTCTTGGTCCGCTTGGACACCGCCTCGAAGGCGTTGGCCTGGTGCCGCACGCAGTCGAAGAACGCCCAGATCTCCAGGCCAAGGGAAATGAGCAAGATGACCACGCTTACGCCGAAGTCGGCATAAACAACCAGAATTCTTCCGTCCATCCCCCCAGCCTAGCCGTCCAGTGTTGCGAAGGCCCGCTGCAAATCGGCCCAGAGGTCCTCCACATTTTCAATGCCGACGCTGAGCCTGACCAGATTCTCCGGCACGCTGGCCGGCTCCGCTGTGTGTCGGCGGCGCCGCTCGATCAGCGATTCGACTCCGCCCAGGGAGGTAGCGGGCAGCCAAAGCTGCAGGGCCCGGATCATCCGGTCGGCGGCGTCCGCGCCGCTGAGGTCCCCCACCGGCGCCATCTCGATGCACAGCACGGACCCGAAGCCTTTCATCTGCGCCTTGGCCCGTTCATGTCCCGGGTCCGAGGCGAGTCCGGGGTACCGGATGCTGCCGACCCGCGGGTGCCGGCTCAGCCGGTCAGCGAGCAGCGCCGCGGACGCCTGCGAGCGCTCGATCCGCACGGCCAGGGTGCGCAGTCCCCGCAGCGCCAGCCACGCCTCGAACGGGCCGGCGATGCCCCCGTGGATGGTGCGGTGGTGCAGCAGCCTGGCGTGCAGCTCGGCGTCGGACGTCACCAAAGCCCCCAGCACGACGTCGGAGTGGCCGGCGAGGTACTTGGTAACCGAGTGCAGGACGACGTCGGAACCCAGGCTGAGCGGCTGCTGCACGAGCGGGGTGGAGAAGGTGTTGTCGGTGACGACCAGCGCCCCGGCCGCGTGTGCCGCCGCGGTGAGCGCCCGGATGTCCGCGACGCCGAGCATCGGGTTGGTGGGGCTCTCCAGCCACAGCATGCTGGCGGGTTTTCCGTCCGCGGGGGCGAGTTGCGCCAGCACGGCGTCGGTGTCCGCGATGTCCACGGTGCGCAGTTCCAGCGCGCCCTTTTGCGCCAGCTCCGTCGCCATCACCAACGAACCGGCGTAGCTGTGCGACGGCATCACCAGCACACCCTGCACCGGAACCAGGGACAGCGCCGAACTGACGGCGGCGAGCCCCGAGGCGTACAGCAGGCCCGGCAGCGTGGCCCCCTCGAGTTGTGCCAGGGCCTGCTCGAACGGGTCCCAGGTGGGGTTGGAATAGCGGCCGTAGCCGCGGTCGCCGGGACCCAGCGGGCCGGTGCCGAAAAAGGTCGAGGACAGCACGATCGGCGGGTTGACCGGGGCGTCGCGGTCCCGCGGCGGACGGCCTGCCGCCACCACCACGGTTTCGGCGGAGAGCGAGGCTGCCTGTTCTTCGGAGAGACTCATGGTGACAGGGTACTTCGGCAGCCGGGCCGGCCCCGTGCAGCGTTACGGACAGGCCCCATTGTGTCTGTGATTGTCGGTAGGCTAGAGCGGTGACTACCCAGACTCCCGGACCGTTCCCCGGACTGTTCATCGCCTTTGAGGGCGGCGACGGCGCCGGCAAGTCCACCCAGGCGGCGGAACTCGCCCGGGCGCTCGAGTCACGCGGGCTGACGGTCTTGCGGACCAGGGAACCGGGCGGCACACCGATCGGCGAGAAGCTGCGGTCCCTGGTGTTGGATCACGGTCACGGTCACATCGATGCGCATACCGAGGCCCTGATCTTCGCGGCCTCCCGCGCCGCCCACGCCGCCCAGGTCCTCCGTCCCGCGCTGGAACGGGGCGAAGTGGTCCTCACCGACCGGTACATCGACTCCTCGGTGGCCTACCAGGGTGCCGGCCGGCACCTCGGCACGGAGGCCGTGGCGGGGATCAACGATTGGGCCACCTCCGGCCTGCAGCCCGACCTGACGGTCCTGCTCGACGTCGACCCCGCAGACGGCCGGCGACGGCGGACCGCCGGGGACGCCGCGGAGGACCGGCTCGAATCCGAGGCTGACGAGTTCCATGCCACGATCCGCGCCGCTTTCCTGGCGCTGGCCGCGGCCCGGCCAGGGAAGTACCTGGTCCTTGCGGCGCACCTGCCCGTACAGGAACTTGCCGACCAGATTTTGGAGCGGGTCGAGGCGCTGCTCGCGCTCCGCCAGGGCAGCTCGGCATGAGTGTCTGGGACGATCTTCAGGGCCAGCCCGCCGTCGTCGCCCAACTGCGCCAGGCGGCCGAGGGCGACGGGCTCACGCATGCGTGGCTGTTCACCGGGCCGCCGGGGTCGGGCCGGTCCAACGCCGCGAAGGCCTTCGCCGCCGCGCTGAACTGCGACCAGGAGGACGTGGCTAACCGGGGCTGCGGCGTCTGCGCGGCCTGCCAGACCATCGTGGGCGAGACGCATTCCGACGTCACCTTCGTGCGGACCGAAAAGGTCACCATCACCATCGACGAGGCGCGGGAGCTGGTCTCGAGCGCGGGCAACCGGCCGTCCTCCGCCCGGTGGCGGATCATCGTGGTCGAGGACGCGGACCGCATGGCGGAACGCACCACCAACGTGCTGCTCAAAGCCATCGAGGAACCCACCCCGCGCACCATCTGGATGCTGTGCGCCCCGTCCCCCGCGGACGTGCTGGTCACCATCCGCTCCCGCTGCCGTCCGGTGGCGCTGCGGCTGCCGCCGGCCGCCGACGTCGCGGCGCTGCTGGTCAAGCGCGACGGCGTCGACCCGGACGTCGCCGAACGCGCGGCCCGGGCCGCGCAAAGCCACGTGGGGATCGCCCGGCGGCTGGCCCGGGATCCCGAGGCACGGGAGCGCCGGCTGGAGACCGTGCGGTTCCCGCTGCAGCTGCGCGGCGTCACCGCGGCCGTGATGATGGCGGACAAGCTGGTCAAGATAGCCACCGAGGAAGCCAACAGTTCCAATGACGAGCGGGATGCAGCCGAGAAGGCCGCACTGCTCGCCACGCTTGGCGCGCCCGAAAGCGGCCCGCTCCCTGCCGCCATGCGCGGCCAGGTCAAACAGCTCGAGGACGACCAGAAGCGGCGCGCCAAACGCTCCGTGACCGACTCGCTTGACCGCACGCTGACCGACCTGTTGTCCTTTTACCGGGATGTGCTGATCATTCAGATGGGGAACGCCGTTGAACTGGTCAACATCGAGCTCAGGAGCGAACTCCAGGAATTTGCCGGACGATCCACGGCCGAGGTGACGCTGGCCCGCATGGACGCCATCAACAAGGCCCGCACCCGGATTACCACCACCAACGTCGCCCCGCTGCTGGCGATAGAGTCCATGGCTACCAGCCTGGTCTGACCCGACAGCAAGCGCTCGACCCGCCTCGACTCGCAGAGTTTCACGCCCCAAGGAGAACCGCATGACGCCAGCACCACCACGGCCCGCAGGCCGCCGATCCGTGGGGTGCAAGGTGCGGTCGGCCGCCGCCTTGGCGCTAGGCCTGGTGCTGGCCCTGGTGCTGTCTTCCTGCACAATGTTCGGCCCCAGCGACGGCGGCTCGAAAAGCGCTGCCGCCCAGCCCGATCCGTCGATCGCCGCCGCGGCGCCCGCCGAGTTGCGGAGCTTCTACTCCCAGCAGCTCAGCTGGTCGCGCTGCGAGGGGGACTTTCAGTGTGCCAAGGTCAAGGTCCCGGTGGACTACAGCAAGCCCGACGGCGGCACGATCGAACTCGCGGCCCTCAAACTGGCCGCGAAGGGCGGCAACAAGAAGGGCAGCCTGCTGGTAAACCCGGGCGGACCCGGCGGCTCCGGCTACGACTTTGTCAGGGACGCAGGCTCCACGAACATTTCGGAAAAGGTGCGCGCGAATTTCGACGTCGTCGGCTTCGACCCGCGCGGGGTGAAGCGCTCCGCGCCGGTAACCTGTCTGACCGACCAGGAACGCGACGCGTCCCGCGCCAAGATCTACAACCTGGACACCGACGCCGGCCTGGCCGAAGCGTTCGCGGACAACAAGGCGATTGCCGCCAAGTGCGCCGAGAAGACCGGGCCGGTACTGGCCCACGTGGACACCGTCAGCGCCGCGAAGGACCTGGACATCCTCCGCGGTGTCCTGAACGACACGAAACTCAACTACCTCGGCTACTCCTACGGCACGTTCCTTGGTTCCACCTACGCCTCCCTGTTCCCGGACAACGTGGGACGGATGGTCCTGGACGGCGCCCTGGACCCCTCGCTCAGCTACGAGGAGTTGACCAGCGGCCAGGCGAAGGCCTTCGAGAAGGCGATCCGGTCCTACGTGACCAAATGCCTCCAAGGCAGCGGCTGTCCGTTCAGCGGCACCCCGGACGACGCCATCAAACAGATCCAGGCGATCATCGCTGCGGTGGAAGCAGCACCGGAGACCGCCAAGGACGGCCGGGTGGTCAACGCGTCCATGTTCGTCAGCGGCTTCATCCTGCCGTTCTACAACGACACCAACTGGCCCGTACTCACCCAGGCCCTGGCCAGTGCGATGAAGGGCGATGTGTCGCCGATGCTGCGGCTGTCCGACTTCGGCGCGGACCGGGAACCGAACGGGACCTACTCGGCGAACTCCACGTTCGCCTTCAACGCCATCAACTGCCTCGACTACCCGATGTCTGCCGACCCGGCCGCGATGCGCGCCGAGGAGAAGCAGCTCCGGCAGGACTCCCCCACCCTGGGCTATTACTTCGCCTACGGCGGCACGAGCTGCCGGGACTGGCCCTACAAGAACGTCCGCACCCCGGCGCCGGCGGAATACAAGGGCTCGGCGGACATCGTGGTGGTGGGCACCACCGGGGACCCCGCCACGCCGGTTGAGTGGGCCAGCGCCCTGCGCAAGCAGCTGGGCACGGCGTCGCTGCTGACCTGGAAGGGCGAGGGCCACACCGCCTACGGACGCTCCAACAGCTGTATTGGGAATGCTGTGGACGGGTACCTCGTGGACGGCAAGACGCCGGCTGACAACACCGTCTGCTGAGCCCTGCAGGGTCCCGCGCGGCTCATTTTGACCCGGGTGCGGGGACTCCATTACAGTTATCTCTTGCATGATCCGCCCGGTTCGCCGGAGTTTCAGGCGGTTGCTTCCTTAGCTCAGTTGGTAGAGCGTCTCACTCGTAATGAGAAGGTCGCCAGTTCGATTCTGGCAGGAAGCTCGGGAAGAACCCCGTATTTCCGTTGCTTCAGCGACGATACGGGGTTTTTTGCTGGCTCGGCTGAGATCGCCGCATGAGGCCGGGGCACACTTTCCGACTCCGCGACCTTCGAGGCCCTGACCTAGGTGCGTCTGGCGCAGCTCTCCGGAGTCTGGAACGCCGTCGAGATGACTGACACACCGGCGACGCACGCCGCAGAGCGCCGGACCGGAGTCAACTCCGCCGCGGCCGGTCAGGCATAGCTCAGGCCGCCACTGCGGTTAGAGCGGCCGGGGCAAGGTCAGTACCAGTTGTTGGATGTCTCGTGGTCCCAGGCACCGCAGGGTGAGCCGTATCGGCCCGCGATATAGCCGAGCCCCCAGTCAATCTGGGTGCGGTAGTTGGTCAGCCAGTCGGATCCGGTGGACGAATACTTCTCCGGCGGGAGCGCTTGCGCAACACCGTAAGCGCCGCTGGAGGGGTTCGTGGCGTTGGTCATCCAGCTCGACTCCTGGTTCCACAGCTTGAGCAGACAGGCCATCTGGTCGCCGCCCCAGCCGTGTGAACTTAGGCGGCCGGAGGCGTACGCCTGCGCGCCGCCCGGATCGTTGGCGGCGCCGCCGGGGACGTCGGGCATCACCACGTCGGCCGGGGGACGCGGGGACACAGGCGAAGAAGCTGCCGCAGCCGCCGCTGCCGCCGCGGCCGCTGCAGAGGCCGCCGCGGCAGCAGCCGCTGCGCGCTGGCGGGCCTCCTGTTGCGCCTCGTAGGCTGCCTGCGCTTCTACGCCGGCGCGGTAATTCTGTTCGACGGTTGCGCTGGTGTCCTTCAGGGCCGCCAGCTGTGCGGTGAGGGTGCCGCTGTATTTCTTTTCCTCCTCCACCTTCTGCTGGGTCGCTCGTTGGGCGTCCTGTGCGGCGCCTAGTTTCGTCTGCGCTTCGCCGGTAAGCCGCTGGTTTTCGGCCTGCTCCACCGCCTGCTGCTCATCCAGGGACGAGGCGACTGCCTCCGCGGCACGCGAACTGTTGTAGATGTCGGTGGTCCGCTGGGCGACGATCTGCATCACGTCCAGCTTCTGCAGCCCGTCCCTGCTCTGCAGCGTGTCCATCACTGCGAAGGGTCCCAGGTTGGCACCCCCGGTCATGTAGTCCTGGGCTGCGAGGTTCCCTGTTTGCCGCCTGAGTTTCACCACCGTGGCATGGGCCGTGTCGGTCTTTTCTTTCAGCGCGGCCAGTTTCGCTGTTGAGGCATCAAGGTTGTTGTGGGCCAGGGCGTAGGCCAGGCCCGCTGTGACCGCGGCGGCGCCGAGTGAGGAGGCCTGCTGCTCCAGTCCGTCGAGAAGGCCGTTTATCTTCTGGATCTCGGCGGTCTTTGCGTCGGCATTGTCTTTGGCGGCCTGGACGTCGGCCCACGACGGGTAGCCGGACGGTGGAGTGTCATCCGCACTCGCCGTCGGCACAGCAGTTACGGCCAGCAGCGCGACCGTCGTCAGCGCGGCGCAGACTTTGCCGAGAGGAACTTTCAACGTAACCGTGAACCTGAACATATCCAGCAGAGCCTACTCGATGGTGCTGGGGGAACCCGGCAGCGGCCTCCGGCGAGGGCCGAATCCTATAGCGGACGTCGGCCGTCTTCGCCCCCTCCGCATGGCGGACGAAACCGGCTGGGGTCTTCCCCTCGGTGGCCCATACACAGGGTGCATGGCACAACGGCGGATGGGCTAGGGGCGGCCGGCTGGTCCGACCGCCCCTAGGTGGCACTACTTGGTGTCCGGCACGTTCCAGAAGATCAGGTCGTGCCCGTGGCAGGCTTCGTGGTCGCCGCGGATGTCGGCTCCCTTGGTGCCCTGCCATGGATGATTTCAGTCAGCATGTCCCACGGGTTTGTTATCGATACGGCGGTGCTCAGTCGCGGAGCGGCACACCTTGGGCGTCGACGCGGAAGTGCGCAGCGCCGGCGATGATCATGATGCCCTCCACGACACCCCACAGGGCAACGAGGCCGAAGGTAAAGGCGCCCAGCACGATGGTCAGGACGAGCTGGATAACCGCGATCTTAGTGAAGCCCAGGTAGAAGCGGTGGATGCCCAGGCCGCCCAGGAAGATGCCAAGGAGCCCGGCGACGAGCTTGGACTTCGGCTGCGGGTAGCCGTAGGCCGGGTTCGGCATCGGCGGCTGGGCCGGGTACTGGACGTGCTGCTGGGGCGCCTGCGGGTATCCCTGGGACTGGGGCTGCCCTGCGTAAGGCTGCTGCGGCGCCGCCGAGTAGCCGTGTTGCTGCGGTGCGGCCGAGTAGCCCGGCTGCTGCGGCGCCGCCGAGTAGCCCTGGTACTGGGACTGCCCGGCGTACGGCTGCGCGGGGCCCGCGTAGCCCTGCGGCTGAGCCTGGTAGGGCTGTTGCCCCTGGGGTCCGGCCGGGTACTGCTGGCCTGGGAACGAAGGAGCCGCCGGCGGCTGGAAGCCTTCCGGAGGAACGGCCTTGGGGTCAGGATGGGGCTGGGTCACGGTGGTGCCTTTCGGTGAGGTGATGATGCAGCCCACGACGCCGGGCGGCAGCACCGTCAACGACGCCTCCCCCAAGAATCCATGTGCCGTCATCATTCTGACGGAACAAATCTGTTTATGGCGCAACCACACGCTAAGCACCCGTTGGCACCAACAAACTATTGGCCATTGACACGCTATTGGGCATTGACACGCGTGCCCGGCGCGGACGTTTAATGGAAGTGGCCCTGTTTTCGGACGACACCCACGGCAGGACAACACGGCCCTTGAAGGCCTAAGCACAATGGCCTCGTAGACCGAGGCCCTTCCGACCGCCGGCGACAGATCCCGGCGGAACATCTCCACATCGCATCCCCTCTACGCACCTTCCCCTGAGACACGCCCGGATTTCCCGTGGACCCACCAGGCCGGCAGGTTATCTTGGTGCGGATCGAGTGAGGCCGTAAACCCTCAGTAAAGGAAACATTCCCATGCATACGATTACCCGCGTGATCGGAACAGCCGCTGTGACAGCTGCCTTGGGTTTGGGCGTCAGTGCCCTCCCCGCCAGCGCGGCGGCTCCGGCTTCTGCCAGCATGTCATCCAACCAAAACTGGTCGGACCACAATAACGACAACAGAAGGTGTGACCGCGGCGACAGGTGGGACAGCAGCCACTGGAACTGGTGGGACCGCTGCGACAACCGCGACCACCGGTTCGACCACCGGTTTGACCACCGCTGGTGAGGCACGCACGCTGCCTCTAGCTGGCTGAGGTCGACTGGATGTCAGCGGGCCGGCGGACGGATTTCCTGTCCGGCCCGCTGACATTCGTGTCCGAGGAAAACATCTTGTTCCGGCCGGGTCGAGAGAGGCTCGGGAGTTCCGAACCTGGTTAGCCTTCGTCGCAGAGCAGGTGGTACCAGCTGTCGGCGAGCACCTCGAGCGCATGGTCGCGGTTGGGCTCGAACTTGCGGCGTGTCCACAGCGTCGCGACGTAGTCGAGCTGGGTGAAGGCGAGGGTTCCGCGGATGTGGTGTGTCTCCTCGGCGAAACGGCCGGCCTGCTGCAGGCCGCGGACGATATCGGAGATGACCTCCTCGTGCCAGCCCTCGACCAAGGTCCGCACCTCGCGATCGACGGCGGCGGCTTCATCAAGGGCGTCGAGGTAGGGCCGGAAGACCGGCCAAAGCGCGGCACGCGACTCGAGCCAGGCGAGGATGCCCGGCAGCTTGCCGTCCCGCACGACGTCGACGAGTTCGGCGGCGGTCGAGGTTCGGTCGGGGCCGTCCGCGCGCTCCAGCACTGCGTTGACGCGAGCCATGAAGTCCCTCATCAGGTCACTGCGTGACGGGTAGTACGCGTAGAAGGTGACCCTGGTGGTGCCGGCGGCCGCGGCGATCTCGTCGATCGTCGTCGCGGCGTACCCCTTTTCGGTGAACAGCGCGAGCGCCCGTTCGACGATCATGTCGCGGGTCAGCTGCTTCTGGGCTTCTCGCAGTGACGACATGGGTCAATCCTAACGGTGGGGTGCGGAATCTGTTCAAAGGACGAATGGTGCGCTGGCCGGCACCGGTCCCGGAACCCTTCGGGCCGGCCCCGGCCAGCTGACACGCCGGCGGGTCGTCCTTACGCGGCCAGCCGCAGGGCGGCGACCGGGCAGACCCTGACCGCTGCTTCCGCGGCGTCCCGGTCGGCGCCGTCGACCTCCGAGACATCGATCACAAGTTCGCCGTCGTCGTCAAGGTGCATGAGCCGGGGCGCGGCTTCCTCGCAGAGTCCGTGTCCCTCGCAGCGCGGGCGGTCCAGTTCGATCCTCACGCGGCCGATACCTTTACGACCTCAAGCCGTTCGATGCTCCGGGTGATATTGCTCGGCTCCCGCACCTCGTCCCCAAGGGTCAGGGATTCCACCCTCCGTGCCAGGGCCTCGATGATCGCATGCGCTTCAAGCTTCGCGAGGCCCTGGCCGGCGCAGCCATGCGGACCGTAGCCGAAGGAGAGGTGATCCACCGGGTTGCGGAGCACGTCAAAGCTGTCCGGATTTTCGTAGTGGCGCGGGTCGCGGTTGCCGGCGCCAAAGAGGATGCCCACCTGCGCCCCGGCCGGAATGACGACCCCCTCGATTTCCACGTCGCGGGTTGCCTTGCGGCCCCAAATGTGGACCGGAGCCCAGTAGCGCAGCACCTCAGCGAAGGCCGCGGGAACGAGTTCCGGTTTTTCCCGGACCAGCTTGAACTGCTCGGGGTGGCGGCCAAACAGCGCAACGATGTTCCCGATGGCGGCGATGGTCGTGTCCACGCCGGCGCCGAGGTACTGGTGGATGATGTGCCCGGCCGTTCCCTCGGGAATCTCGCCACGGGTCTCGGCGTCGAAGATTCCGCGACCGATGGAGCCGGGGGTGAGGTCCTCGGCGGTGACCGACGAGCACCAGCCGTAGAGCTCGCCGGCAATCGGGAAGTTCTCCTGGGTGCGCCGGTTCAGCGGGCCAAGCACCTGCATCGCGGCCTGCCCCCAGCGCAGCATGTTGTCCTTCACATGCCCTTGGAACCCGATGAGGTCGGCAACGATTTCGATCGGGAAGGCGCGCGCCAGGGAATCGATGGCCTCAAAGCTGCCGCTGTCTGCGAGCTCGGCAACGAGCTTGTCAGCCTTTTCGTCGATGACGACCTTCAGGCCGCGGAGGGCTCGGGGGGTGAGGTTCTGGGACAGCGTCGCGCGCAGCTGGGTGTGCACCGGCGGGTCGGAAGCAAGCGAGGTGCCCTGCAGCGCCTCGTTCACCATGGGGTTGAAGCCGATGCTGGTGGACGAGAACGTCGCCGGATCACCGAGGGCGTCGCGGATGACGTCGTAGCGCGTCAGGACGTATACGTCGTTCTTGGGCAGGTGCACTACTGCGCCCTGCTCGCGGAGTGCAGCGTAGGTGGGGTAGGGGTCGACGAGGACGTTGTCGTCCCAGATATCGATAGCTGATTCGGTGGGTGCAGCCATGGTGCTCTCCTTGCGGATCGGTGGTGGTCGTTAAAGTGCAGGCCGTCGGTCAGACGGCGGCTTCGGCGTTAGCCTCGGTGGTTTCCGCGACGGCGTCCGCGGTGGGCGCCGAGGAGCGGGCTGAGATGAAGAGGGTAAGGATGGCGGAGATCGTCGCCGCGATGCCGGCGACGAGGTACACCGTTTGGAAACCCTGGCCGAGGGAAGCGCCCGCCGCGCCCTGGATCTGCTGCTGCGCGGCGGTGAGAGCCTGGACCATGCCGTTGACGGCCTGGGCGGGAGCTCCGCCGGCCGCTGCCTGGCCGCTGAACTGCGCGATCACACCCTCCCAGCCGGAGAGGAATCCCAGCGGCGGCACCTGGGAGAGACCGGCGACGGCGTTGGCGGGCAGTCCCGCACCGCCGAGGATCCCGCCGAGCGGGCCCGCGAAGAGCGAGGCGCCGACGCCGAACGCGATGGCCGAGCCTACGACCGGGCCGAGCGCGAAGCCAAGGTCCCGCAGAAGGTTTGTCGTCGCGGAGGCCATGCCGATGTGCTGGGCCGGGACGGTATTGATCGCCACCGCAGTGACCGAGCCGACGGTGAGCGCGAATCCGATGCCCAGCAGCAGCAGCGGCGGAACGAATGCCGTCCACGGGGTACCGCCGAAGGACTCCGGCGTGCCCAGGGAAAACGTCGAGAGCCAAAAGCCGGAGATTGCCATGAGGGCGAAGCCCGAGGTCAGCACCCAGCGCGGCGCGACGTGGTGGATGAGCCAGCCCACCACCGGGATGAAGGCGAACGCGGGGCCCTGGATGAAGACGAACAGCACGCCGACCTTCCAGGTCTCGGCCAGTGCCAGACCGCCGACGGAGACGCTGGTGCTGAAGCAGATGGCGAGGAAGGCGAACATGCCGGTGACCGCGACGATTCCGGTGATCGAGTAGGCGCTGTTCTTGAACAGGGACAGGTGGATGAGCGGCTGTTTGGTGCGCATTTCGATGACGACGAAGGTGACCAGGAGGATGCCGCCGACGACATAGCCGGCAAGGACCTCCCACGAGCCGAAGCCCGCATCGACAGCCTGGACGGTCGCGAAAAGCACCGCGATCAGCCCGAGGGCGAGGGCGAACTGGCCCGGCAGGTCGAGCTTGCGTCCCTGGGACGCAGCGGAGTCCTTCGCCCGGAGCGCCACGATCAGGACGACGACGGCGATCGCCGCCGCCACAAGGTAGGCCACCCGCCAGCCGCTGAACACGTTCGGCGCACCGGGCCCGGCGCCCGGCACCGTGAATAACTGCGCGGTGAGCCCGGCGAGGACAGGCGAGATGACCGCGCCGAGCGAGAGGAATCCGGCCCAGGTAGCAATGACCCGGGCGCGCTGCCGGTGGTCCGGGGTGATCGCAGCAATCATGGACAGCGAGATGGGGAAGAGGATGCCTGCCGCGATGCCGCCGACCGCCTGGGCGAAGATCATCATCTCGGTTGTCGGCGCCAGCGCAACCAGGACGGAGCCCACGACGCTCAACCCCGCTCCGGCGTACAGCAGCTTCTTGCGTCCCAACAGGTCACCCAGGAGGCCCCAGCTGAGCTCGAACACCACGATGCCCATCAGGAACATGCCCGCAATCCAGGTCAGGCCCGCGCCCGAGGTGTGGAATTCCGCGGCGAACGTGCCGGTGAGCGCGCCCGGGAGGGCGTTGGTGATCTGCGCGAGTGTCACCGCGCTGTAGGCGGCCACGAACGTCGCTCGTACCGAGCCCTTGTTCGACACCGTGATGGTCTGACTCATCGATGAAACTCCTTTGTTTCCGGTCGATTCTCGGGTACTGCGCGATGGACCGACCCATTTGTCTTCTAATGCCGTGCGGACCACAAGATTGGCAGGGCCCTTAGTGAGACAGTCTGACCGCAAGCTTTACATCGTGTCAATACATTTTATGATGTGGGTAACATTCGGGCGGCCTCATCGGGGACGCTGGAAGTGCCTGCCGGCGGGGTCCGGGCTCCTCTTGTCATTCCCGGCCGCGTCCGCGAACCTTGGGAAATGGAACGGCCGGTACAGCCGTGGAGTACGGTGGTCGGCTTCGGGCTGGTCAGCCTGGCCACCGATCTGGTCTCCGACGGCGCCCGTCCGCTCGCCGGGCCCCTGCTGGCCCAACTGGGCGCGTCCGCCTTGCTGGTCGGGCTCGTCACCGGCGCGGCCGAGGCCGCCGCGCAGGGCTTGCGCCTGATCTTCGGACCTTGGGCGGACCGCACGCGCAAGTACTGGACCTTCACGATTGTGGGCTACGCCCTGACGGCCGTGTGCGTGCCGCTGCTGGCCTTCGCCCCGGCTGCGGGCGCCGTCGGGCTTTCGCTCGCGTCGGTACTGATCATCGGGGACCGGGTGGGCAAGGCCGTGCGGAGTCCGGCCAAGACCGTGTTGCTGGCCTCCGTGGCCAAACGCGTCGGGCGCGGCCGGGGCTTCGCCGTGCACAAGTCGCTGGATCTTACCGGGGCGTTGCTGGGACCGGTCATTGTCGCTGCGGTACTGGCGGCCACCGGAGTCCTGTCGGCGGCGTTCGCCGTCCTGGCCGTCCCTGCCGCGATTGCACTGGTGCTGGTGGCCTGGCTGCGCCGCCGGGTGGCCGAGCCGGCCGCTTCGGCCGGTACCAGCGCGGCCGGTACCAGCGCGGCCAGCGCGGAGGGCGCGGCCGGCAGCGCGCCGTCGTTGTTCTCGGGAGTCTTCCTGCTCTTTGCCGTGTGCGCGTTGTTCTGGAGCGCGGGCCTCGTGGCGTTCGGCGTCATCGCCTACCACCTGACCACCGCAGCGGCAGTTCCGGCGCCGGCCGTGCCGCTGCTCTATGCCGGCGCGATGGGTGCGGCGGCGGTCGGCGCCCTCGGCAGCGGCGTGCTCTACGACCGGATGGGGCCGGCTGTACTGCTGGCCCTGCCCGTCTTGATCGCCGCCGTCCCCGTGCTCGCCTTGTCCGACGGCATTGTCCCGGTGCTGGCGGGCGTGGCCATCTGGGGAACTGCCACCGGGGTCCAAGACTCCACGGTGAAGGCGCTGGTTGCGGACCTCGTTCCGGAGGCACGTCAGGGGACGGCCTATGGCGTCTTTGCCGGGTTCGAAGGGGTCGGGGCGCTGGCCGGCGGCGCACTCTATGGCGCCCTGTACGACACGCGGACCGCGCTGGTCACCGTGGTCGCCGCCCTGCAGGTGGCTGCTCTGGTGCTGTTGCTCCTGACCGTGCGCCGAGCTAGCGGCTCCAGACGGACGAGGCGCCGGAGTGCCCGGTAATGATGCTCTGGTAGACGAAGAAGGCCCCGATCAACGCTCCCGCCACAAGCAAGACAAGACGCACCACCCGGTGTTCGCGCAGCCGCCCGAGGAAGCTGAACCGCCGCCCGATCGGTTCGTAGCTGGCAACGATCATCGCGGCGACAATCACGAAGAAGAAGACCGAGACGATTTTGAGCACGTCCCCCTGCTGGGCATGGGCCTGGATCATCGCCGTCGCCGGCCGGGCCTGCTGGAGCTGCTCCCCTGCCTGCGCCGTCACCACCGAGATCGGGACCAGCACCAGAGCCAGAACGCCCAGCGGCCAGGCCAAGTACCGGCGCCAGCGGGCTGCCACTGCGTAGACAATGGCCGCGAGGCCGGCAATCGGTCCCAGCACCACCACCGCGTGGACCAGAAGGATATGGGCCGGGAGTCCGGCTATTAAAATCACGTGGGCTCTCCTACGGTGGACGTGGGCTGCGCGCCCCCGGCTCGGGGGCCGGAGCTTCTATGATTCTTGCATGGCACTGCGTGAGCTGGCGGGCATCGCGGCGCAGCTCTATGCGCTGCCGTTCGACGAATTCGTCGCGGGGCGCACCGCCGTGGCCAAGGGGTTGCTGGCCGCGACCCCCGCGACGCCGGAGTTGCGCTCCCGCGCAGCGGAGGTCCGGTCCCTGCCCAAGCCCTCGGTGGGCGCCTGGGCCATCAACATGCTGGCCTGGCAGCGGCCGGAGACGTTGCGCGCGGTGGCCGAGCTGGGACTGGCCATGCGCCAGGCGCAGGACGCCCTCGACGCCGCCACGCTCCGCAGCCTCACCCAGGAGCGGCGGAAGGTGCTGGCCGGTGCGGTCGCGGAAGCCCGCTCCGTCGCGCAGCAGCAGGGCCGGACGATCAGCACCGCGATCGCGGCCGAAGTGGAGCAAACCCTGCGTGCTGCCACCGCCGACGAGGGCGCGGCCGCTGCGGTCCGGAGCGGCCGCCTGCTCCGGGCGCTCTCCGCTGACGGCGTCGACGTCGTCGAACTCGATGGCGCCGTCGCCGTTCCGGAGGCCCCCGGAATGCCTCCGCCGCCCGGGCGGACGACGCCGGGCCCTCCCCTGGCATCCGACCGGCCGCGGCTGCAGGCTGTCCGGCAGGAGCGGCCGGCGCCCAGCCCCTCTGCAACGGAACGGGCCAGGGCGGCCCTGCAACTGGCCTCCGAGGCCGCCAGCTCCAGCGCAGCGGAGGCAGAGCGCGCAGCCGGCGAGCGGAGCGAAGCGGCGGATCACGCTGCCGCGCTGGCCGAGGAAGAGGGCCGGCTCAGGGAAGAGCTGGCGCGTGCCGAGGCCGGGCTGCGGCAGGCCCGCCAGCGCCTCGACCTCGCCTCCGCCGCCGCGCAGCAGGCCGCCCGGGCCGCGGACAAGGACCGCCGCCGGGAAGACCTCGCCCGCGAACGGGTACTGCGTCTTGGCAACACGCCGGACCGCTGACCGCTTAGTGTCAGAGGCCGGTTGCAGACTTAAGCCATGGAAAAGCAGTCAGCACGTCAGCAATCAGCAGGCCAGCACTGGGAAGTCACCTATCTGGACACCGAGTGCGGCCGGGTCCGCACGGAGGGGTTCGACGACTCCACGGAGGCCGAACGCTTCGCCAGCCGCCAGGTCAGGGACGAACACGGCTGGGCCATGATCGATGCAGTGCGGCCCCGCCAGAACCGGGCAGCGGCCTAGCCGCCACGCGAAAGGGCCCCCACCCAACGGTGGAGGCCCCATCACAGGACGGCTCAGGCGAAGTCGGACACCGCCGGGTCCGCGCCGATGCGCCCGGCACCCTCGGCGCTGCGGTCCAGGCCGTTGATGGCCTGCACGTCAGTCTCGTCGAGGGTAACGTCCAGAGCCGCGTAGTTCTCGCGGATCCGGGACTCGGTGACCGACTTGGGAATTACCACATTGCCGATCGCGAGGTGCCAGGCGATGACCACCTGCGCCGGCGTTGCACCGTGCTTGGCGGCGATCTGGGCGATGACCGGGCTGTCCAGCAGCTCGCCGCCCTGGCCCAGCGGCGACCAGGCTTCGGTGAGAATGCCCTTGGAGGCGTTGAATTCGCGCAGCTCCGCCTGGCCGAAGAACGGGTGCAGCTCGATCTGATGGATGGCCGGCACGACGCCGGTCTCGTCGATCAGGCGCTGCAAGCCCTCCTTGGTGAAGTTGGAGACGCCGATCGTCTTCACCCGGCCCTGCTTCTGGAGTTCGATCAGCGCCTTCCAGGTGTCCACGTACTTGTCCTGCTTCGGCTGCATCCAATGGATCAGGTAGAGGTCCAGGGTCTCGAGGCCCAGCCGCTCCATGGATTCCTCGAAAGCTTTGAGCGTGGACTCGTAGCCCTGGTCGGCGTTCCACAGCTTGGTGGTGATGAAGAGTTCTTCAGGCTTGAGGCCGGAGGCCTCGATCGCGCGGCCCACGCCTGCTTCGTTTCCGTAGATCCGCGCAGTGTCGATGTGCCGGTAACCGGCCTCGAAAGCCTGGCCGACCACCTTCTCGGCGACGTCGTCCGCCACCTGCCATACGCCGTAGCCGAGCTGCGGGATGGTGTTGCCGTCATTGAATTTCAGTTCAGGGGAAGAAGTCATCCGTTTATCCTGCCAACCGACCGCCCGCCAGGCTAGTGGTTTGGCGCCACTAAGCTAGGCGCTTAACCCGGAATATTCGGGCGTCAGTCCCGTTCGGCCGTCTCCGCAAGCCGCCGTTCGGCGTCGTCAATGTGTTCCATGACGGACTCCGCGCGGCGCCGCACCGACGCCGCGCCCACCGGCACCGGCCCGACGGCGAGGCGCAGCATCGCCGCCGCTTCCGCGGTCATGGCCAGCGAGTTGCCCGCCGTCGAGAGTGAACGGTGCACTCCGGCGAGGGCGCCGGGGATGTCCAGACCGTCGCTGGGTGAGCGGCGCTGCGCTTCGATGCAAATTTGCCGGACCCGGCCGGCGAGGACCGCCAGCTCGTTGGCGATTTCCACCAGTTCGGCGTACAACGCCTCGTCCTCCACACCTTCGAGCACCTGGTGGTAACGGTCCAGGCCCCGGACGAAACGGTCATGGGCGCGCCGCCAGAGGCCCTTGCCGAGTTCGACGTCGTCCTTGCGTCCCTGCCGCGCGGCGCTGAAAAATCCCAACCGGTGTCCTAGAGGTACTGGCCGGGACCGTGGTCCGGATCGGCGGGTTTGGCGGGCTGCGAGGGATCCGCGCCGGCCTGCGGTTCGGCTGCGCGCTGGGGCTCACCGTTTTCGCCGATGATGACGCCGGGCGCAATCATGGTGCCGGGCGGCAACTGGCGGAGCTGCAGCTGCGCGGCGGCGTGCTCGCGGGCGGCGTGCTGGGCCGCGATGGCGGCCTGGATGCCGTGGAACAGCCCTTCCAGCCACCCGACCAGCTGGGCCTGCGCGATCCGCAACTCGGCGTCCGAGGGCGTGCCGTCTTCCGGGAACGGCAGATGGATGCGCTCGAGTTCCTGGACCAGTTCGGGCGCCAGCCCGTCTTCGAGTTCCTTGATCGAGCGTTCGTGGATTTCGGCCAGCCTCGCACGGGCCGCGTCGTCCAGCGGAGCGGACTTCACCTCATCCAGCAACTGCTTCAGCATGGTACCGATCCGCATGACCTTGGCTGGCTGATCGACCAGGTCCTGGAGGTGGCTTGCCCGGCTGCGCGGGGCCGAATCGTGGGAATCGGACGAGGGCGGGCTTAGCCGGCCGGCCGCTGCGCCGTTTGCGGGCGCGCCGGGCGGCGTGGCTGCCGTAAAGACGGGATCGAACGGTGCGCCGTCCATCGGAGTGTCCTCCATCGGTGTGCCGTCGCCGGACTGAGTATCGATCGGATCGCTCATGGCTTCATACTCTCACGCGCGGGCGCGGAGGGCGGGTCTGCATGACGCCGCTGTGCACCGCCGCGAACTGTCCGGTACGGCCGCAATCCGGGGCGCGGGATTTGGTTTGCAGACGGGTCCCGGCGTCGACGCCAGCCATCCCCTGGGCGCGGTACATTGTGGTTCCGCGGCGCAAACGCAGCGGGGCGCCGCCGGGAACTGGTGTTCCCGGCAGCGCCCCGCCCCGGTACCGCGGCTTAGCAGCAGCGGCTTTGCGGGTTGTTATCCTGGCGGTCCGAGTGGTCCCGCCAGAAGGCCCGCTCGGACATCGGCAGCCCGTCATGGCCTGAGGCGTGATGATGCTCCAGGTACTTCTTGTAGGCATCGGCTCCGAGGACGCCGCCGAAGTACGCAGCAAATCCCCGGAATCCCGCTACGAGCGCTTTCATGGCAGCAGCCCTCAGTGCCCGGCGGAGTGTTCGAGCTGCTGGTCCGCGGGCAGCTTCTTCCATTCCGCTTCCAGCTCTCGTTCCGCCGCGGTGGGAATGAGCCCGGCCGGTGCGAAAATACGGGACGGCTGCGCAGGATCCTCAAATTCCACGTTGACGACGCCGRCAGAGGCGTTGCGGAACGCCTTCGCGGTGGCGATCAGCGCCGTGATGATGACGATGATGCTCAGCACCACGAAAATGACCGAGAGCCAGCCCTGGATCATCGTGTTGCGGACCACGGCCTCCATCGCGGCCTGCGTCTTGGCCGTCCCGAAGGAGGTCTTGCCGTTCGCCAGCGCCTTGGCAAATGCGGCGTTGTTGGCGAAGTACCCGACGGCGGGGACCGGCGAGAAGATCTTGTGGAAGCTCGCCGTGATGGTGACGACGGCTGCGAAGGCCAGCGGCAGCGCCACGATCCAGAGGTACTTGAAGCTGCCGCGCTTGGCGACGATGGCGAGGACCACCGACAGGGCAATCGCTGCCAGCAGCTGGTTGGCGATGCCGAACAGCGGGAACAGCGTGTTGATGCCGCCCAGCGGGTCGGTGACGCCCATCAGCAGCACGGCGCCCCACGCCGCAACCATGACGGCGGTGGCGAGCCAGGCTCCCGTCCGCCACGAATGGTTCTTGAACTTCGGGACGAAGTTGCCGATCGAGTCCTGCAGCATGAAGCGCGCGACGCGGGTGCCGGCGTCGACCGCGGTCAGGATGAACAGTGCCTCGAACATGATGGCGAAGTGGTACCAGAACCCCATCATCGCGGTGCCGCCGATGAACTGCTGCATGATGTGCGCCAGGCCAACGGCCAGGGTGGGCGCACCGCCGGAGCGGGAGACGATGCTGGGCTCGCCGACGTCCTTGGCGGTCTGGGCGAGGAGATCCGGACTGATGTTCACGCCCGAGAGGCCCAGGCTGTTGACCCACTGCGCTGCCGTTTCCACGGTGCCGCCGGTCAAGGCAACCGGGGCGTTCATCGCGAAGTAGATGCCGCGGTCAATGGAGATCGCCGCAACCAGCGCCATGATGGCCACAAATGACTCCATCAGCATCCCGCCGTAGCCAATGAAGCGGGCCTGGCGTTCCTTCTCGATGAGTTTCGGCGTCGTACCGGAGGAGATCAGGGCGTGGAAGCCGGAGAGGGCACCGCAGGCGATGGTCACGAACAGGAAGGGGAACACGGCGCCGGAGAAGACCGGGCCGTCGTCGCGGGAGGCGAACTCGCTGAACGCCGGGACGGTGATTTCGGGGCGGACCACGATGATGGCCAGGGCCAGCATCACGATCACGCCGATCTTCATGAAGGTGGAGAGGTAGTCGCGCGGTGCCAGCAGCAGCCACACCGGCAGGATCGCGGCGACGAAGCCGTAGACGATGAGGCCCCAGGCGATGGTGACCTTGTCCAGGTGGAAGACCGCGGCGCCCCATTCGGTGCCGGCGACGGCGCCGCCGCCGATGATGGCGGCCAGCAGCAGCACAAAGCCGATGATGGAGACTTCCATGACCTTGCCCGGGCGGAGGTAGCGCAGGTAGACGCCCATGAACAGGGCGATCGGGATGGTCATGCCGACGGAGAAGACGCCCCAAGGGCTGTCGCCGAGCGCGTTGACGACGACGAGGGCCAGGATGGCGACGATGATCACCATGATCAGGAGGGTGGCGATGAGCGCTGCCGTGCCGCCGATCACGCCGAGTTCCTCGCGGGCCATCTGGCCCAGCGACCGGCCGCCGCGGCGCATGGAGAAGAAGAGGACCAGGTAGTCCTGCACGGCGCCGGCAAGGACGACGCCGATGATGATCCAGATGGTGCCGGGCAGGTAGCCCATCTGGGCCGCGATGACAGGGCCCACCAGCGGTCCGGCACCGGCGATGGCGGCAAAGTGGTGGCCGAACAGCACGTTGCGGTCAGTCCGGACGTAGTCTTTGCCGTCGGCTTTGTATTCGGCCGGGGTGGCGCGGCGGTCGTTCGGCTTGGCGATGTACCGTTCGATCACCTTGGAGTAGAACCGGTAGCCGATCAGGTAGGTGCAGACCGAGGCGAACACGAACCAGATGGCGTTCACCGTCTCTCCGCGCACGATGGCGAGCATGAACCACGCGACGCCGCCCAGCAGTGCGATGGCCGCCCAGAGCGCGATTTTCGCGGGCGTCCATTTGCGGTCTTCGGCTTCGGTGACGGCCGCGTCGACGGCCGTGGCCGGGAGCCCCGGAACCGGCGTTATACCGTCGTCGGGTTGCGCGGTTATGGTCCCGCTAGCTGGCGTCGTGCCCATGTTTCCTCCTTGAAAAACCCCATCTGACAGAACAGCAGTCAGATCTGTCCCATGGCACCCTATCAACGGGGGCAGCGGGCCGGGCGCGGCCCGGCAGCACCGTTCCGCGACGGCGCGACGAGCGGCATGGTGGGCGCGGTGAGTGGCACGGAGTGGACCGCCGGGCGCAGCGGGGCGCGGTGCGCGGTGGACTTGTTAACGATGCCGGGGTTAGGCCGGGCCGGCCAGCTGCATCAGCCGAGCCTCGCAAAGGTCCAGCCAGCGGACCTCAGCCTCGGTCTGGAAGATCAGCGAGTCCAGCACCAGGAGCTTGGCCAAGTCGGCCGGGCGCGGGTTCGCGGCGGCGTCGCGCCGGGACTTGGTGTATTCCTGTAGCGCCCGGATGGAAACGGCGCGCTGCGCCTGGATGAGGCCGCCGACGTCGACGGCGGGCAGGGTGAGCGCGAGAGCGAGCTTGATGGCGAGCTCGTTGCGCGGCGGATTGGCGCGGCCCACGGGAGCCTGAAACCAGTCCCGGACCTGGTCCAGTCCGGCGGGGGTGATGCGGTAGATGATGTGGCCCTCGCCGTCGGCCCCGTCTTTTTGCACCAGGCCGTCGCGTTCGAGGCGGTCGAGGGTGGTGTACACCTGCCCGATGTTGAGGGGCCAGGAAGATCCGGTGCGGTTCTGGAATTCGGTCCGGAGTTGGTAGCCGTAGCGGGGGCGGTCCTGCAGCAGCGCGAGAAGGCTGTGGCGGATAGACATGGTGCTCCCGAGGGTAGCAGCACGACGGCATACACGCGCCCCAAGACGCGTGTATACCGCGTATGGAATCACAATATCGTTGTTTGTACTGCTTCGGCGCTACAAATATGCCGATCAACGTATGCAGTGTGTCACATCCGGCGGTGACGCGCACTTAGATGACGAGCAGGACCTTGCCCACGTGCTCGCCCGAGTCGAAGTAGCGGTGCGCGGCCTGGACCTGATCCAGCGGGAACGTCTTGGCCACGAGCGGACGGATCCTGCCGTCGGCCACCAGCGGCCAGACGGCGTCGCGGACGGCGGTCATGATGACGGCTTTCTCCTCCACCGGGCGGGGACGCAGCGAGGTGGCGATGATCGCCGCGCGCTTGCGCAGCAGCATGCCAAGGTCCAGTTCCGCTTTGGTGCCGCCCTGCAGACCGATCACGACGAGCCGGCCGTAGTCGGCCAGCGCATCCACGTTCTGCCCGAGATACTTGGCTCCGACGACGTCGAGGATCACGTCCGCGCCCTTGCCGCCGTTTTGGGCGCGAAGGCTCTCCGGAAAGTCCTCTTCCGCGTAGTTGATGGCGATGTCCGCACCGAGGAACCCTGTCGCGGTGCCGACCTTCTCCGCGGTGCCAGCGGTGGTGGCCACGCGCGCGCCGAGCGCCTTTGCCAACTGGATGGCCATGGTTCCGATGCCGCCGGTGGCTCCGTGAATGAGGACCGTCTCCCCGGCCTGCAGCTGCGCCGTCATCACCAGGTTGGAGTACACGGTGGCCGAAACTTCGGGCAGCGATGCGGCGGTGACCAGGTCCACGCCGTCGGGTATCCGCAGGACCTGCCCGGCCGGAACCGCCACCTGCCCGGCGTAGCCGCCGCCGGCGAGCAGCGCCACGACCTTGTCCCCAACGGAGAAGGGCTTCGTGACGCCGGGACCGAAGCCCGCGATCCTGCCCGACACTTCAAGGCCGGGGATTTCGGAGGCGCCGGGGGGCGGCGGGTAGAACCCGCGGCGTTGCTGGACGTCCGCACGGTTGAGACCGGCAGCTACCACGTCGATCAGCACCTCGCCCGGGCCAGGAACGGGCGGCGGGACCTCCCGGAGCTCCAGGACCTCCGGCCCGCCGGGCTCTGAGATGTAGACAGCCTTCATGGAGAACTCCCAATTCCTTACTGGTGCGGTGCTGGCGGGGCGCCGGCGGCACGCGGTGCCGCGGCGCCCTTTTCCAGAGTAGGTGGCCGAGCCGTCGTCGTCTGCGAGCGCCGCCGCTTTTTGTGGCAGATGACCGGCTATGAAACACTACTCGTTAGGGAAGGTTGTCCGAGCGGCCGATGGAGCTGGTCTTGAAAACCAGTGTGCGGTAACCCCGTACCAAGAGTTCGAATCTCTTACCTTCCGCGGGTGCGCCGCCTATCTGCGGCTTCGAGGCCGGCCGAGACGATCGAAAGATTGGTTTGGCCGGCCTCACTCGTTCCCTTCGATGGCCCCGCCTCCGCACTAGGCTGGCGCTATGGAGTACCGGATCCGCCAGGCCACCGCGGAGGATGCTGACGCCGTGGTCCGCATGCACACCCAGGCCCATGAGGAATGCTACGGGCATCTCCTGCCCCCGGACTTCTTTGAAAGCCGCCGGGCCAGCATCCCGGAACGCGTGGAAAAGCGCCGACCGTATCTGGAGAGCACCGAGCCTCGAATTATCGCCCTGGACGAAAACCACGAAATCGTCGGTTTCGCCGACGCGGGAGCGGGCCGGGACGAGGACCGGCCTCAGGAATTGGAGCTTTATGCCATCTACACCCTGTCCCGCAGCTACGGGACCGGGCTCGGCGCCGCCCTGCTGACCGCCGCCCTGGCAGACTCGGCCGCCTACCTCTGGGTCCTTGCGGACAATCCGCGGGCTCGGGCCTTTTACGAGAAGCACGGTTTTCATGCCGACGGGAGGCGCGCCCTGCTTCCGGCGGACTGGCATGAACTGCCCGAAATACGTATGGTGCGGGCCGCGGGGTAACCCGATCGGCCTGGGCGAACCCGCAGCCGGACGGACCGGCCACTGTTCCCGGATCGGCGCTAGAATTTCGGCATGACACCGCAGGAACTGGCCAATCTCGTCCAGCTGCGCCGCGCGCGGGACCTGATCGACCGCGATTACGCCCGGCCGTTGGATGTGCCCACGATGGCCGCCGGCGCGCTCATGTCCCCGGCGCACTTCTCGCGCCAGTTCAAGGCCGCCTACGGCGAAACGCCGTACAACTACCTCATGACGCGGCGGATCGAACGTGCCATGGCCCTGCTGCGGGCCGGAGCCAGCGTGACCGATGCCTGCATGGAGGTCGGCTGCACGTCGCTGGGCTCGTTCAGTTCCCGCTTCACCGAAATCGTCGGCATGCCGCCCAGCGCCTACCGGGACCGTGGACACCAAGCGGTGAAGGCGATGCCGTCCTGCGTGGCCCGGCAGCACACCCGGCCGCCGCGGAAACCGAGCAGGATCGAAGAAGCGTCCCCGCTCCTTGCCCCGTAGCGTTTGAGTCATGAACATTTCACTTCAGTACGCACAAATCACCGTCAACGATCTCGACGAGTCGCTCGCGTTCTACCGCGACGTGCTCGGCCTGGAGGTCCGGAACGACGTCGGCTCGGACGGCCACCGCTGGGTCACCCTCGGCAGCGCGGCCCAGCCCGACCTCGAGATCGTGCTTTCGCCCCCGCACGCGGGCCGTTCCCAGGACGACGGCGACGCGCTCCAGCAGTTGCTCGCCAAGGGCGTCCTGCCCATCATCGTTTTCCGCACTGACGATCTCGATGCCACGTTCGAGACCGTCCGTGCCGCCGGTGCGGAGGTCCTCCAGGAACCCATCGTGCAGCCGTGGGGACCGCGGGACTGCGCCTTCCGTGACCCGTCCGGCAACATGGTCCGTTTCAACCAGGCCGTGTGACGCGGGCTCCTTCCGGCCGCGGCCCATCCGGTTTTCTAGCGGTCCATTGAAACCGTCGGGGCCCCGGCATAGTGTCTCTTTTGTCTGACCCATCCATCAGAAAGCGGCGGCCACCGAGGATGCAAGCCGGAGCCGCGAAGAACAGGAGACACCATGCCTACCCCTGACATCACCCCCGGCGCACCCTGCTGGATCGACCTCATGACCTCGGACACGGAACAGGCAAAGTCGTTCTACGGCGAACTCTTCGGCTGGACCTTTGAGACCGGCGACGAGGAGAAGTACGGCGGCTACATCACCGCCTCCAAAGACGGGAAGTCCGTCGCCGGGATGATGCAGAAGATGGCAGAGCAGGCCGGGTTCCCGGACATGTGGAGCACCTACCTGCGCGCCGACGACGCCGCCGCGACCGCGGAAGCCGTGAAATCGCACGGCGGGCAGGTCTACATGGAACCCATGGACGTGCCCGAGCAGGGCAAAATGGCGATGTTTGCCGATGCCACCGGCGCCTCGATCGGCGTCTGGGAGCCGCACGAAATGAAGGGCTTCCAGCTCGTGGCCGAACCCGGCGCACCGGCCTGGCACGAACTCCACGCCAAGGATTATCCCGCGGCCGTGAAGTTTTATCAGGAAGTTTTCGGCTGGGACACCGACGTCATGAGCGACACCCCGGAGTTCCGGTACACCACCCTGGGTGCCGGCGACGCGGCAAAGGCCGGGATCATGGACGCCTCCGGCTACCTGCCCGCCGACGTGCCCGCCAACTGGCAGGTCTACTTCGCTGTCCAGGACGCCGACGCCACTGCGGCCCGTGCGGTGGAGCTTGGCGCGGCTGTCATCCACGCGCCCGAGGACACCCCGTTCGGACGGCTCGCCACCCTGACCGACCCCACCGGTGCCATATTCAAGATCGTCGCCGAGACGGCACAGGGGGGTTCCGCCACCGCGGCCCCCTAAGACTGGGCTCTATATAAAACCTTTGAAAAAACTGCGATAAAGAATACCGGCCCCCGCTTTTCAAGCGGATTGTGGCCGGTATTCTTTTGACTGCCCGTGTCAAGGGAAATGACCGGGTGGCAAGAATGCACGACCGACACCGTCGCCGGGGCCGCCCTGTTGGGGTTCCACGCCGGCTGCGATGCGTTCCGCTGGGGGCCGCGTCGCCGAATGCGCAGGCAATTCACTTTGTGTTCATTCACCCCTGTTTTGCTGAGCCGGGCTCTGCTTGACCAAGAGCAGACCCGGCCCCGGGCCACGCCCCGGACATCACATCGCACCCAGCCCTTACCCGGGCACCCCAATGAGAGTTAGAGCGGATGAAAATCACATATTGGAAAACAGTGCTGGGCACAGCACTGTCCGCGGGGCTCATCGCAGCCCCGCTGACGGCATTGCCCGCCGTCGCACTGGAAGTCTCACCGGCAGCAGCCGGAACTTCGCCGGTCACTATCAACGAGGTCTACCTCAGCGGCGGCAGCGCCGGAGCGGCCTACAAGAACAAGTTCGTTGAGTTGTTCAACGCTTCGGACGCCCCGGTCTCCCTGAATGGCTGGTCCCTCCAGTACCGCGCCGGCACGAGCACCGGCACACCGAACAGCACCGCGGCTCTCTCCGGCACCATCGCGGCCAAGGGCTACTACCTGCTCCAGGGCGGCAGTAACGGTGCCGTCGGGCTGGATCTGCCCGCAGCCGATGCCATCGCCACCGGATTCAACCCGTCCGGTTCGGCCGGCACGATCGTCCTGGCCAAGCAGTCCACGACCCTGAACGCGCTGGCCTCCGGCTCGGTCATCGAGCCCGCCAACGTCGCCGATCTGCTCGGCTACGGCAGCTCCAACACCTTCGAGACACAGGCCGCCGCCGCACCGTCGGGCAACACCGACGTCAAGAGCCTGAACCGCAACGCGGGCGCGGACAGCAACAACAACGCCGTCGACTTCACCCTCAACCCCGCCATCACGCCCAAGGCCGCCAACGCCGTCGTCGATCCCGGCCCGGTTGATCCGGGGACGGGCACGCCGCCGGTGCTGAAGACCATCGCCGAGATCCAGGGCACCGGCGCTGCCAGCCCGCTCACCGGCTCCGCTGTCACCACCCGGGGCAAGGTCACCGCGACCTTCCCGACCGGCGGTTTCGACGGTTTCTACGTTCAGACCCCCGGAACCGGCGGCGACCTGACGCCGGCCAACCACACGGCATCGGACGCCATCTTCGTCTACGCGCGCTCCGCCGTCGGCTCGGTGCAGATCGGTGACTACCTCGAGGTCACGGGCGACGTTGCCGAGTACTACGGCATGACCCAGCTCAACGTCGCCGGCGCCGCCGGAGTCACCAAACTGACCGAGGCCGCCCCGGAGGTCAAAGCCACCGGCTTCGCCCTCCCGGCCGACGAGGCCTTCCGCGAATCCCTCGAGGGCATGCTGCTGACGCCGCAGGGCCCGGTCACGGTTGCGGACAACTACTCGCTTAACCAGTACGGCGAGATCGGCCTGGCCGGCGGCACCACCCCGCTCGAACAGCCCACCGCTGTCGGCGCCTACGGCTCCACGGAGTACAACGCCACCGTCGACGCGAACGCCGCGCGCGGCATCAAGCTCGACGACGGTGCCAGCACCAACTTCCTCAAGGACGCCGGCACCAAGGCGCAGACCCTGCCGTACCTGACCATCCAGGACCCGGTCCGGGTGGGCTCGCCGGTCACGTTTAAGACCAACGTGGTGCTCAGCTACGCGAACAACTCCTGGAAGTTCCAGCCGCTGACCCAGCTGACCGCCGCCAACGCCGACGCGGTCCAGCCGGCCGGCTTCGGCGCGACCCGCACGGAGACCCCCACTGCTGTGGGCGGCAACCTCAGGATCGCCTCGTTCAACGTGCTGAACTACTTCCCGACCACCGGTGACACGATCGCCGGCTGCAAGTTCTACAACGACCGTGCGGGCAACCCGATCACTGTCAGCGGCGGCTGCAACGTCCGCGGCGCCGCCAACGCCGAGAACTTCAAGCGCCAGCAGGACAAGATCGTCGCCGCGATCTCCAAGTCCGGCGCCGACGTCGTCTCCCTGATGGAGGTCGAGAACTCGGCCCAGTTCGGCAAGAACCGTGACGACGCCCTTTCCAAGCTGGTTGACTCCCTGAACATCGCGACGCCCGGCATCTGGGACTACGTCCGCACACCCGCGAACGCTCCCCCTCTTGGCGATGAGGACATGATCCGCACCGCGTTCATCTTCAAGAAGGCCACGGCCGAGCCGGTGGGCGAGTCCATCATCCACAACGACACAACGGCCTTCGCCAGCGCCCGCAAGCCGATGGCCCAGGTCTTCAAGCCCGTCGGCGCCGCGGATGACAAGAAGTTCATCGCCATCGCCAACCACTTCAAGTCCAAGGGCTCGGCCGCGACGCCGGACGACACGGACAAGGGCCAGGGCGCCTCGAACCTCGCCCGCACCGCCCAGGCCAAGTCCCTGCTGGCCTTCTCCGACGAACTGCAGAAGTCCAAGGGCACCGACAAGGTCTTCCTGATCGGCGACTTCAACTCCTACGCCAAGGAGGACCCGATCAACGTCCTCACCGCGGCCGGGTACGTCAACCAGGAGGAAAAGGCTAAGAACGCCGACGGCAGCGCCAAGCACTCCTACCTCTTCGGCGGCCTGGTCGGCTCGCTGGACCACATCCTCGCCTCGCCGTCGGCCAACGCCGTCGTCACCGGCGCGGACATCTGGAACATCAACTCGGTGGAGTCAGTGGCGCTGGAGTACAGCCGCTTCAACAACAACGTCACCGACTACTACGCGCCGAACCAGTTCCGCGCCAGTGACCACGACCCGGTGGTCGTGGGCCTGAACCTTCCCACCACGCCGGCCAGCGTTGACCTGAACTTCCTGGGCATCAACGACTTCCACGGCCGCATCGACTCGAACACTGTGCAGTTCGCGGGAACCATCGAGAAACTCCGGGCGGCCGCGGCCCCCGGCGCCACCGCGTTCCTGTCCGCCGGAGACAACATCGGCGCCTCGCTGTTCGCCTCGGCCGTGGCCAAGGACCAGCCGACCATCGACGTGCTGAACACCCTCGAACTGCGCACGTCTGCGGTGGGCAACCACGAGTTCGACGGCGGCTGGGCCGACCTGCGCGACCGGGTCATCGCCGGCGGCAGCAACGCGAAGTTCCCGTACCTGGGCGCCAACGTCTACAAGAAGGGCACCACCGCGGCGGTCCTGCCGGAATACACCGTGCTGGACATGAACGGGATCAAGGTCGCGGTAATTGGGACCGTGACCCAGGAAGTTCCGTCGCTGGTCACCCCGGCCGGCATCGCCGACCTCGAATTCGGCGATCCCGTCGACGCCATCAACCGCGTCGCCGCGAAGATCAAGGCAGACAAGCTCGCCGACGTGATCATCGTGGAGAACCACGACGGCGCCGGCTCAGGCGCCCCCGAAGGCGCCACCCTGGCGCAGGAAGTCGCTGCCGGCGGCCCCTTCGCCAAGATGGTCAACGAAGTCACCCCGGATGTGGCCGCCATCTTCAACGGCCACACCCACAAGCAGTACGCCTGGGACGCGCCGGTGCTGGATTCTGCCGGCCAGCCGACGGGCAAGACCCGTCCGATCGTGCAGACCGGCAACTACGGCGAGTTCATCGGCCAGATCCAGTTGACGATCGATACCAAGACCATGTCCGTCACCGGCTACAAGGCGGCCAACGTCAAGCGGACCACGGACCCGGCGGCCGGCCTCATCGCCGCGTTCCCGCGGGTCGCCGCAGTCCAGGCCATCGTGGACAAGGCCACCGCCGAGGCGGCCGTGGTCGGCAACCAGCCGGTCGGCAAAGTCACCGCGGATATCACGACGGCGTTCGGCGGCTCCCCCGCCGCGCGTGACGACCGTGCGAACGAATCCACGCTGGGCAACCTCGTGGCCGACTCGCTCGTGGACTCACTCAAGGCACCCGAGCTCGGCGGCGCCGAGATCGGCGTCGTCAACCCGGGCGGCCTCCGGAACGAGCTGTACTACGCCCCGGACGGCACGATCACCTACGCCGAGGCCAACGCGGTCCTGCCGTTCGTGAACAACCTGTGGACCACTTCGCTCACGGGCGCACAGTTCAAGACGTTGCTGGAACAACAGTGGCAGACCAACCCGGACGGCACGGTCCCCAGCCGCGCCTACCAGCAGCTGGGCCTGTCCAAGAACGTCAACTACACCTACGACGCTGCCCGCCCCGCGGGTGACCGGATCACCGCGATCCGGGTCAACGGTGCGCTGATCGACCCGGCGAAGTCCTACCGGATCGGCACGTTCAGCTTCCTGGCCACGGGCGGCGACAACTTTCGGATCTTCACCTCCGGCACGGGAACCAAGGATTCCGGGCTGGTGGACCGTGACGCGTGGATCAAGTACCTGCAGATGCACAACCCCGTTTCGCCGGACTTCGGCCGCCGCTCGGTGGCCGTGGCCAACACCACCGCGGCCGAGGTCAAGAGTGGAGACGCCATCATCCTGGCGGTTTCCAAGCTGGATCTCACCTCGCTGGGCAGCCCGGCCAATGCCTCGCTGCGCGCCGAGTTCATCGACGCCAAGGGCACGGTCACCGCACTTGGTACCGTTCCGGTGGCAGCCGGTGCGGCCTCAGTGAGCCTGAAGGTGCCCGCCGGCGCCGCAGCCGGCACGGGCACCCTGGTGCTCACCGCCGTCGAATCCGGCACCGTGGTCAAGTCGGAGGTCAAGGTCGCAGCCAGCGTCCCCGTCCCGCCGAAGTGCACCGCGCCGGTCAAGCCGAACCGGCCCGCCGACCTGGTGGGCCAGGCCAACTACGGCACCCAGATGGCCGCGTACCGCCACTGCCTGAAGGGCTAGGCTTCCAGCCCTGACCCAGTGAGCATGCCCTCCCCCGGGCCGCAGCGGTGGACATATGAGCCATATGTCCACCGCCCGGCCCGGACGGAGGGCATGCTCATTTTTGGTTGGTGGCCAAGGGAGGACATGCTCACTTTTTGGTGGCCGAGAAAGGACGGACGCACCTCTTGTCCGGAGCCAAGAGAGGGCATGCCCATCCTTTGTCTGCGGCCGAGGAAGGACGGGCGCACTTTTGTTGGCAGCCAAGAGAGGGCATGCCCAGCCCCGAGCCGCAGTGATGGACATTTCCTACAAGTGTCCACTCCCCCGCCCGCGGAAGGAACATGCTCATTTTTCGTTAGCGGCCAGGACAACGGGCATGCTCTCCCCTGGGCAGCAGCGATGGACACATAGCCCATAAGTCCACCGCCCGGCCCGGACGGAGGGCATGCTCATTTTTGGTTGCAAGCCCAGGAGGACGTGCTCACTTTTGTTGACGGCCAAGGAAGGGCATGCTCGTTGTTCGCGAGGCTATTCGCGGGCCCGTCGCTGCCGGTCTGGCGCCTACCGGCCGAGGATGGCCCTGGCGATCTCGTCGGCGTCGCGCAGGGTGCGCTGGCCGCTGCGGTAGACCGGCCCCTGCTGCGGCCGGGCCTCGGCCGCGATCGCGGTGCCCCATTGCGCGGCGGAGAGCTGCAGGCCCAGCACGTAGACGCCCTCTGTGACCGCCCCGTTCGCGCCCACCGGCCGGTAGGGGTGCGGCACAACGTCCAGGCCGGAGCTCTGCACCGGCGTGCCTTCCGCGCTCATCATGAGCCGAGGGCGCACCAGGCCGTCCGCCAGCAGCTGTTCCAGCAACGGGGACGCATTGATGGCCACCCGGTTGGCCGGTGCCAGCGCCTCGATCAGCACGGTCGCCTCGACCCGGTCGGCTCCGTCCCGGCCGGGAACCCACGGCGAGGCGGCCGTGAATACCTTGGCCTTCCGGTCGACGCCGAACTTGGGGTCGGGGCCCACGAAGCTGACCACCCCGGCCCGGGCCAGCGCCGCAAGCTGCTCGGCCCGGAGCGCCGGCGGCCCGCTCGCGAGCCCTTCCACGAACGATTCGAACCAGCCCCGGAGTCCCGCGACCCAGGATTCATCGGTGATGCCGCCGTCCGCCACCGCCGTCTTGAGCACCGCCCGGCCGTGGTGCAGCGCGCCGATCGCCATTTTCACCGGGTCCTCCTCGCCGAGGGCCGAGCGCCGCGCGTCATCCAGCAGATACTCGACGACGGCGGCGTCCAGCTCTGCTCGGGCGGCGAAGCTGCGGCCGGCCAGCGGCGCTGCGAGGCCCAGCAGGTCCAACCGATGGCCCGGGCGGACCGACGCGTCGATCACCGCCCGTGCAGCATCTTCCCACTTCACCGTGGAGTGGGCATGCGGCCGCAGCGCTTCCGCCAGGGCGTCGAGGAAGCCGGCCGGGTCGGCGCCGACCGCGTCCGGCCGCGAGCGCGCCAGGGTGGAGTAGTAGGCCCACACAGCGTCCCGGTGCAGCAGCGGCCAGAGGTCGTGGTCGAAACTCGGCACGATTCCGGCCGCAGCGAATTTGGCGAGCGCCTCCTCCGTGCAGTACCTCAGCTGCACCGCCGCCGGGTAGTAGCCGGCCAGTGTCGCTTTCGCCCGGTACGGGGTGCCTCGACGGGAGGCGGCGATGAGGAGCGGCTCCCGCCCGGACGGCAGGTACGTCAGGCCAGCGCCGTCCGGGTCGGGCAGGAACTTGCCGCCGCGGCCCTCGGTCAGCTGGCCCATCGCATCGAAGAAGTTCAGGCCCATGCCGCGCACCAGTACCGGCCGGACGGCGGGGATCCGCGACCAGTCGACGTCAGCCGGGGCGGCGGGCGGTAAGTAGGTCAGTCCAAGTTCCTGGGCGGCGGACTGCAGGTCGCGCTGTTCGGGATTGAGCCGGGACTCAAGGTGGCCGAGTGCCAGTACCACGGACCCGACGCTGAGCACGGCGCCGTCGGCGAGCGCGACGTCGAACCCGGCGTTCTCCGGTACGGCGTCCGCCGGCGCGGCGCCCGGCCGGACCGCCGTCGCCGTCGTCGGGTGGAACTCCACGGTGACGCCGTCGGGCAGTTTCTCCAGCAATTCCTCGAGGGTGGCCCGCAGGTAGCGGCCGTAGAGCGCGCGGCTGGGGAAATCGGCGGACTCCAGCCCGGCCAGCTCGGTGCGTTCCTCGGCGGACAGCGCGGGGTGCGGGTCCCGCCGCTGCAGTTCCCGCCACCGGTCGAAGGTGCCCCCGGCCAGGGGCGTCGCCAGCTCCGGATCCTCGGGGACCACGGTGGGATAGAAGGACTGCGTGTTCATCAGGTAGAGCCGCGACTGCGCAGGTTGCCAGACATGGCCCGGCCCAGCGGGGTAAGGGTCGATCACGTCGATGTGCAAGCTGGCTCCGGAAGTGCCGGGAGCCCAATTGGCGAGCAGCCGCTCCAGCACGCTGGTACCCCTGGGACCGGCGCCAATCAGCGCCGTCCGGATGCCTCGCGATATGACCACGGCAACCAGCGTATCCGCAACCGGGCCGGCGTCCTGACTGCCGGCCCGGAGGCTTGACTTGCCTGCCCGGCATTGCAGTTGCTTGGATGGGCCGATGACCACCACTGCAGCTGAGCAACCACCCGCGTCCGGCGGCCCTTCCGGAGCGAACTCCGGTACCGCCCCCGAACCCGTCGACGAGAATATCTGGCTGGAGGACATCTACGGCGAGGAGCAACTGGCCTGGGTCCGGGAACAGAACGCCCGCACCGAGGAGCTGCTGGAGGACGCGGAATACGCCGAACTCGAGGGCCGCATCCTTGAGGTCCTGGATTCCACCGACCGGATCGCCATGGTGGGCAAGCACGGCGACTGGTACTACAACTTCTGGAAGGACCGCGAGAACCCCAAGGGCCTCTGGCGGCGCACGGACTGGGAGGGCTACCGGGCCGGGTCGCCCGAGTGGGAGATCCTGCTCGACATCGATGCCCTTGCCGCGGCAGAAGGCGAGGAATGGGTCTTCCACGGTGCCAGCTTCCTCCGCCCCGCCGCCGGGCAGCCGCACCGGCTCGCTCTGCTGGCGCTCTCCCCCGACGGCGGCGACGCCAACCGCTACCGCGAGTTCGACGTCGAGGCCCGCAGCTTTGTCGACCCGGCGCAGGGCGGCTTCGACCTTCCGACCGGCAAGGGCAACGTATCGTGGCTGGACGCCGACACCCTGCTGGTGGCAAGCACCGCCGCGGGACTGCCGCGCACCAGCTCCTCGTACGCCCGGACCGGTGTGGTCCTGCGCCGCGGCCAGCAGCTGGCGGCGGCCGAGCGGCTCTTCGAAATCCCGGAAGACCACATGATGGCTCTCCTGGCACATGACTCCACCCCCGGATTCGAACGCACTTTCGGCGTGGACTGGATCAGCTTCTTCGAAAAGCGCACCTCGGTGCTACGCGACGGCGAGTGGCTCGAAATCGACGTGCCGGCGGACGTGAACCTGAGTTCGCACCGGGAATGGCTGCTCTTCCGCCCGCAACGCGAGTGGGACGTCAACGGAACAAGCTACCCGGCCGGGTCCCTACTGGCGGCGGGCTTCGAGGACTTCCTGGCCGGCAGCCGGGAGGTGTCCGTGCTGTTCACCCCGGACGCGCACACGTCCCTGCAGTCCTGGAGCTGGACCAGGGACTTCCTGCTGCTGAACCTGCTGCGGGATGTGTCCTCCGAAATCCGGGTGCTGGACCCGCAGCGGCCCGGCACCGATGTCGCCTGGGCCTCCAGCGCGCTGGACGCCTGCCCGCCGCTGCACGACGTCAACGCCTACGCCGTTGACGACGAGGACGGGCGCGAGGACGGGCGCGAGGACGGGCGCGAGGACCGGCGCGGGGACCGGCGCGAGGACGGGCGCGAGGACGGTGCCGACAATGCTGCCGGGAATGACTTCTGGCTGGTGGCCACGGGGTTCGCGACGCCGACCACCCTGACCCGCGGTTCGCTGACGCGCGCAGGCGTGGCCGGCGTCGTCAGCACGCACGAGGTGATCCGGACCGCGCCGTCGTTCTTCGACGAGGACGCCTACGAGGTGCAGCAGCACTTCGCAGTCTCGAAGGACGGCACCCGGGTGCCCTACTTCCAGATCGCCGCCAAGGATCTGGTGCTCGACGGGCAGAATCCCACGCAGCTCTCCGGCTACGGCGGCTTCGAGATATCCCGTACCCCTGCCTACAGCGGTGCCGTCGGCCGGGCCTGGTTGGAACGTCGCACGGAGGAATCAGCCGGGGCGGAGGGCGGGGCGCCGCACAGCCGGGGCGGTGTGTATGTCGTCGCGAACATCCGCGGCGGCGGCGAGTACGGTCCGTCCTGGCACCGCGCCGCACTGCAGGACCAGCGGCACCGCGCCTACGAGGACTTCGCAGCCGTCGCGCAGGACCTGATCTCCCGCGGCGTCACGTCCCCCCAGCGGCTGGGCTGCGTGGGCGGCTCCAATGGCGGCCTCCTGGTGGGCAACATGCTCACCAGGTACCCGGAACTGTTCGGCGCTGTGTCTTGCGGGGTGCCGCTGCTGGACATGCGCCGGTACACGAAGCTGTCCGCCGGGTATTCCTGGATTGCCGAGTATGGCGACCCGGAGGTGCCCGAGCAGTGGGAATTCATCCGGACCTTCTCGCCCTACCACCTGCTCCACGACGGGGTGGAGTATCCGGAGACCTTCATCTGGACCGCGACGTCGGATGACCGGGTGGGTCCTGTGCAGGCCCGCAAGATGGCGGCCCGGATGCAGGCCATGGGCATCCCCAACGTGTGGTTCCACGAGGCCCTCGAGGGCGGCCACGCGGGAGCCTCGGACAACCGCCAGGCCGCGGCGCTGCAGAGCCGCAGCCAGCATTTCCTGTGGCGCGCACTGGCAGGCGGCGCAGCCTGATCCCGGCCGCGTACTGACGGCGACAGCCAGCGTTTGCTCCGGGCGGGCCGTTTTGCGCTGCGTGACTCCTTCTGCGTATCCTTGGTGGGCTAGTAATAGCGAATGGAGACGTGCCAGAGCGGCCGAATGGGCTTCACTGCTAATGAAGTGTGGGGCACAACTCCACCGGGGGTTCAAATCCCCCCGTCTCCGCGTTTGGCCCCGGTCCTGGACCGGGGCCTTTTGCGTTCCCGGATCCGGCGCTCCCTCACCTTTGGCAGGTACGCGGGGAACGCTCCCTCACCTCCGGCAGGTACGCGGGGAACGCTCCCTCACCTCCGGCGGGTACGAGGGGAACGCTCCCTCACCTCCGGCGGGTACGCAGATTGTCAAGCTGTGTGGAGTCATTGGGTTTGCTGTGTGGGTGTTTTTGTTGCGGGAAGGTTGATCCCTGCGTGGCGGGCGGGGGCTGGTGTGATGGGTCGTTGGCGGAATCGTTCGGGGTTTTCGTCGTAGTAGCGCTGTAG